>JBJESA010000175.1:0-2380 GCA_051882535.1 Oscillospiraceae bacterium | reverse complement strand
GAATCTTCTGAAGATTATTCAGACCACAAGCGATACCCTTGTTGCCGTTAGAATTAAAGGCATAGAAGCTGATTGACGCTCTGCCGTAAACTCCGCTGTAAATCTCGCTTCGATCGAGAATAGGGTTGCGGTCAGCGTCCACGATACCGGGAGCGGTTGCGGAATTTGCGTTTACAAACCAGCTGTTTGCATACGCTTCATCATCGGGGCGTTCGGTGTCGCCGTCACGGAGCGGGTTCTTGATAGCAGAAAGAGCAGGAACAGAACGACCGTTGCCCTTGAGCTTGGACTCGCCCTCCTTGTAAGCTGCTTCGATAGCCGCCTTAATCTTCTCGACCGTCTTGGTGTCGGACTTCGGAATGATAAGGCTGACGCTGAACTTCGGCGCGCCGCCGTTGATGGACTTTGCCTCCCAGACGTTTGCGTAGCTGAATCGAGTGTTCGGACCGGTGATAACCTTTGTGGGATTGATGTACTTCATTTTACTTTACCTCCATAAAATCTTGTTGTGCAGTATTGATTGCCGGACGTTTATCCGACATAGGGACTAAGGTTGGCTTGCCTTGGGGCTTTTCAATAAGCCCGCCGAGCAGTTCGCTGAACTTTTTCTTTCCGAGAAGCGTGGTCATTGCGGTGATACCGAGAACGCTGTGTTCGTATGGGTCAAATCCTGCTGCCTTTACCGCTTCGACAACGGCATTTTCGTCCGTGTACTTACGATTGGAGCGACCCTCAACCACCTTGAACCCATCGTATGTAACACCGCTGAGTGCCTGTCGCAGAGCGTACTCTTTCACATCGGTCACCCAAGATACAAGCTCGTCTGCTTTTGCGAGAATAGCAGAGATTTCGGTGTTGTCGAGTGTTGCCGGCGGTTCAAAATCATAACGTGCGAGTTCAAGATTGTATTCAGCGCGTTTGCGACAGGTTGTCCTGACTTTGCAAAAGCGACAATGCTCGCCTGCTTTGAACTCCCCCTCGCCCATGATGGCAAGCTGTGCTGTCGGAGCAAGAACCTCGTCTGCCCAGTGGAGCAAGTCCGCTTTTGAGATAGTGTGTTCGCTGATGTTATCTCTGCGGGGTTGGAAAATAGTCATGCTGACCGTGTCGATGTCGTAAATTCCATCAAACAGTTCCAAAACGCCTAGCGCATAAAGCATCATCTGCGGATTGTTCTCCGCAAGGACTTCCACACCTTTGCCGTACTTGAAATCAATAACCGACAGCGTACCGTCAGCAATGATAACGCAGTCGCCCGTGCCGAACCCCTCCGGCACCCACCGTGAGAAATCCAGCCGTTGTTCCACAAGGACAACGGGGTCTTTGCAGGCGGTTTTGGCTTTCTCGACCTGCTCGGAAACGTACACGGCATATTCGTTGGCGCAGCGTTCCATTTCCTCGTCATAATAGGTGAGGTTTTCGGTAGGGTCAGCGGTTTCCATACCGAGCAAGGCTTTCAACTTGTGTTCGCAGAGGGTGTGAGCGTCCGTGCCTTCCTGCGCATACTCACTTGATATATCCGGCTGTTCCGCACAGAGCTTCGCCGAGGGCGGACATTCGAGCCAGCGGTGGCTAGACGATGCCGAGAGTGTTGCGTGGCTATTCGGCATTTCCAAGCACCTCCACTTCGGCGAGAACTGCAGCATAATCTTCGGGCTTTACCGCCGAAAGCTTGTCTGCACCGTACTTTGCGATGATTGCCTTTACCTCTGCTGTGAAGCCCGCACGGGATTTTTCCGCAAGAACTGCCCGTACTTCCTCGAGCGTAAGTGGCGTTTTATACGAAGTATTCACCGCGGGAGTTTTAGTGGCGTGCTTATTCTTCTTGTCCGATACTTTTTCTTCCGAATTACTGAACAAGTCCGCCAATCCCTCCGAAATACCCGTCAAAGCTTCGCCGCATCTGCGAAGTTCATCCACGAGCAATGACAGTTCGCTTGCTTTTCCCATTTGAATTTCCTCCTTCCATACTAATTTGCCTTGTATCGCCGACTTTGGAAATTCTATCGGCGATTCTCTTTGACACAACGCTGATAGCGATAAGAACATCCATTAATTCGCGATCAAGTTCTTCGCATTCACAGCGCTTTGCCTCTGAACTACGCTTTGTAGTCATTTTGACACCTGCCTTTCCGAGGGGGTGTTTGCCCCTCTGATAGTGAAAGGACCTTTGCAGATACTTTAAGAACCGATTTTTGAAAAAAAACGAAATCCTTTCCAATATCGGCATCTATGCCGGCACAGATGACTATTAAAGATAATCCTTGAGACGGCTTCTTAGCTTTTGGAGAACCTTGAGCTTGCGCTTATTAACACCGCGCTGACTCATGCCGACGACTTTACCGATTTCAGTTTCAGAATTTCCGTTACCGAACATTTT
>JBJESA010000174.1:0-2398 GCA_051882535.1 Oscillospiraceae bacterium | reverse complement strand
CCGCAGTCCCCGGGTGCCTCTGACGTGCAAAAGGTACTTCCCCCCGTTGAACCGCTTGTTGCTCCTGTCGAGGCGGGAAGAAGCGTGGGAGAACTTGAACTTCGTCTTAACGGCGACACAATTGCGACTATCCCGCTTGTCACCAACAGAAGCATTGCGATGGACCCCAAGGTGTACTACCGAGAGAAGATTTCCGAATTTTTCCACAACCCGCTTGTAATCGCGGGAATAGCAATTGCGGTTATCCTTATCGTCGGACTGACTGCGGCAAGCATTATCACCAAAAAGCACCGCAGAAAGGCCGCAGAACTCCAGCGTCGCCGCAAGATAAAGATGGCGCCCCGAAACAACAACTACAACAGGAACAACCGCAGATGATGAACGTAAATATCATAGCACTGGGCAAGATTAAAGAGGGCTGGTTTCGCGAAGCCTGTTCGGAATACCAAAAACGGCTCTCTGCATTCGCCAAGGTGACCGTAAAAGAACCCGAGCCGGAAATGCTCCCGCAAAATCCAAGCAAAGCACAGATTGAAAAAGCCCTCGAACGCGAAGCACAGGCAATCAACGCCTGCATCAAGGGCGGTGTAAAAATTGCGATGTGCATTGAGGGAAAGACGCTCTCCAGCGAGCAGTTGGCAGACAAAATTCAGATCCTCTCAAACGAAACCTCCACCATAAACTTTATTGTGGGAAGTTCGTTTGGGCTGGCAGAGAGTTTCAAGCAGTCGTGCGATTTTCGTATGTCGATGTCGCCGATGACTTTCCCGCACAGTCTGGCGAGAGTTATGCTGTTTGAGCAGGTGTATCGTGCATTCAGCATTATTAACAACGGAAAATACCACAAATAATGCAGTCCCCCTGAAAACGGAGGACTTACCATATATGAAAATCGCACAATTCCTCGGAATTGTGCGATTTCTTTTACTTTTTCCCAAGATAAACGTCCAACTGGTTGAAGGGAATCTCAACATTATTCTGAATGAACTCCTCGCGTACCTGTTCGGTAAGGTCGAAGTACACGTCCCAGTAGTCTGCGGTTTTTACCCACACTCTGGTGGCAATATCAATAGAGCTTGAACCATGCTCAATCATTCTCACGAAAGGAGCAGGTGTTTTAAGCACCAGCGGGTGCTTCTCAACAAGTGCCATAATAAGGCTGCGTGCCTTTGTATAATCGTCGTTGTAGGAGATGGAGAACTTCAAATCCACACGGCGTGTATCGTTGCCCGAATTGTTTACAACAACCGCATTGACAACTTGTCCGTTGGGAATGAAAATCGCCTGATTTGAGAAAGAATCAAGCCTTGTGTGCAGAATAGAAATCTGCGTAACTGTGCCCTCTACGCCATTGGAGATAATGTAGTCGCCGATTTTGAAGGGCTTTGTGAGCATCAGCAGGAATCCACCCGCAACATTAGACAGCGAGTTCTGGAGAGCAAGACCAATCGCAACACCCGCTGTACCGATTACGGTAACAATCGAGGTCGAGGGAATTCCAAGAGTGCTCAGAACTACAGTAACCAGCAGCACATACAGGATAATTCTCACAACCTGCGTTGTAAACTTGATTACGGTAAGCTCCAGCTTTGTCTTTGACAGTCCCTTTGATAACAGTTTGACGCTGATTTTCGTCAGAATAAGCCCGACAATCAAAATCACTACGGCAAGAATAATCGACGGAACAGCCGAAAGAAACGAATTGAGGATATTTTTAAGGAATTGTCCTATTGCAGACAGTGCCCCCTCGGGATTCTCCGCCAACTCGTGGACTGCGTCACCTATAGTCGGCATTTCAACGGTTGAGGTGGCAGCGTCCAAAGCCGCAGACTCAGCAAGAAGAAGTATGTTTGCCATGCCCATTATCCGAACTCCTTCTCAAACTCCTCAACAACTGCGTCCGCGTCAGCGTCACGGATAAGAACGGAAATCTCGTCTACACCGGTGGTAATCATCAGAATCATTGCGTCAAGGCGATTGAGAATCTCGAATACTCTGGCAGCAAAGCCGATAGAGTTCGCCATAACACCTGTCTTAATAACAATCTTACGGTTAGAACCGTTAATCATCGGAGATACGCCGCCCTGCTCCTTGAGCTGCTTTATTACGCCAAGCATCTTGGGAGTGTCCTCGTCAGCCATTGTGAATCCAAAACTGAAAATCTCTGAAGTGGGAGCAGTCATGGAAATCATATCCACGTTGATGCCTGCACCCGCAACTGTGCGGAGGGTATCCTCCATAACAGTCTTATTCAGCGGAACATTATTGAAAGAAACTGCGGATACATTCTCGGTTACTTCAATTTTCATTTAATCTTCTCCTATGCTAATCTTAGTTACTGCTAATCAAATCGCTCATAGCGTACATACCCGCGGGCTTTCCTGTAAGGAATACAGCC
>JBJESA010000173.1:0-2409 GCA_051882535.1 Oscillospiraceae bacterium | reverse complement strand
TATCGTCCGTCCCCACCCGCAGATGGTGCGGCATAATCCCGAAAAGTTCGATATACTCCGTGAGAAATACAAGGGGACGACTGTGGAAATCCAGACAGACTTCTCTGCAAACTCGCCTGTTCTCGAAGCGGACGTGCTGATTACCGACTGGTCGGACATTTCGTTTGAATTTGCATTTACCACCAAAAGACCCGTGCTTTTCATCAACACGCCCATGAAGGTGATGAACCCCGAATACGACAAAATTCCAACCAAGCCGCTTAATATCCGGCTTCGCAGCGTAATCGGAAAGAGCCTTGACACAGACAACATCTCAGCGGCACGCCAGACGGTGGACGAAATGATTGCCAATCAGGAAAGCTGGTGTGAAACCATTACTCAAGCACTTAACGAGCACATCTTCAACGTTGGAAGAAGCAAACAGATTTACGGCAGATATTTTATCAAACGACTTCGCTGAAATTTAACGACAATAGGAGTAACACTATGAAGCTTGAAAACGACTGGAAAAAAATCTGGAATAACCGTTCAAAGTACGATTTTGAAATCCCCGAGGAAATTGCAAACTCGCCGCACGATTTATTTATGTATATGAAGAAGCTCAACGGCTTTGACACGGGCGGAGGAGATATCGCACCCGACGCACTGTTCACCCAACTCGAGCAGATTGAGGAAAAACTGAACCGCTATGGCAAGTGCGAAAGTCTGTTTGAAGTCGGCTGCGGCAGCGGTGCAAACCTGCTGATGTTCTCACAAAAGGGAATGGAAGTGGGCGGTATCGACTACTCACAGCAGCTTGTCGACTTTGCACAGAAGTATCTTGACAAAACGCTTGTAAAAGAACTTGTGTGCGACAACGCTTTGAATATGAGCACGAACGAGAAGTATGACGCAGGACTGTCCAACAGCGTGTTCTCCTACTTTACGGACTACGACTACGCCGAGCAGGTGCTTGAAAAGCTGCTGGAAAAGTGCCGCCGCAGCATTGTGCTGATTGATATTCACAATCTCGAAAAGAAAGAGGACTTCATCGCGTTTCGAAAGAAAGCGGTGGAGAATTATGACGAGCTGTACAAGAATCTCCCCAAGCTGTTCTACCCCAAGAGCTTCTTTGAGGAATTTGCAAAGAAGCACGGCTTGAAGCTCGAATTCTACAACTCCGAAGTTAACGGATATTGGAACAACGAGTTTGTTTTCAATGTCTGCCTGTACAAATAAGGCGGTGAGAAAATGCACGCGATTATTTTGGCGGCGGGAATGGGCAAGCGTCTGAAAGAGCTTACCCGCGACAACACCAAGTGCATGGTTAAGGTGAACGGCGTTACCTTGATTGAAAGGGTGCTATGTCAGCTTGATAGGCTGAATCTCTCCAAAGTCGTGCTGGTAGTGGGCTATGAGGGCGAGAAGCTCAAGCAATTTGTCGGAACACTCGGCATTAAAACCCCGATTGCGTTTGTTGAGAACCCGATTTACGACAAGACCAACAACATCTATTCGCTTATGCTGGCAAAGGACTATCTGCTTGAGGACGACACGCTCCTTTTGGAGAGCGACATCATATTTGAGGACGGGGTTCTGGAGGAACTGATAAGCGACCCGCACGACACGCTTGCACTTGTTGACAAGTACGAAAGCTGGATGGACGGCACCTGCGTTACACTCAGCGAGAATGACGATATTGTGGACTTTATCTCCAAGCGAAATTTCGCTTATAATGATATCGACCGCTACTACAAGACGGTGAACGTCTACAAGTTCAGCCGTCACTTCTCGCGGACGCACTATGTTCCGTTTCTCGAAGCCTACGCCAAGGCACTGGGAAACAACGAGTATTATGAACAGGTGCTTCGCGTAATCACGATGCTGGACGACCCCGAAATCAAGGCGAAAAAGCTACACGGACAGAAGTGGTACGAGATTGACGATATTCAGGATTTGGATATCGCAGAATCGCTGTTCAACGACAGTCCCGACCTGATGGTGAAGAATATCAGCAGCCGCTTCGGCGGGTACTGGCGCTATCCGGGAATGGTGGACTTTTGCTACCTCGTCAATCCCTATTATCCCACAAAACGGCTTAAAGACGAGCTGAAAGCCAGCTTTGACGAACTACTCACACAGTATCCCTCGGGTATGAGGGTGAACAGCCTGCTTGCCGCGAAGAATTTCGGAGTACGTCAGGAACACATCGTTGTGGGAAACGGTGCGGCTGAGCTTATCAAGTCGCTTACGGAGCGGCTGATTCACGGCAGGACGGGAATTATCCGCCCCACGTTCGAGGAATACTTCAACCGTTTGGGCGGGGAGAATACGGTGGTTTTCGTACCCGACAATGATGACCTCAGCTACACGTCAGACGATATAATGCACTTTTTCGAGGACAAGGACATCGAAAATCTTATTCTCATA
>JBJESA010000172.1:0-10490 GCA_051882535.1 Oscillospiraceae bacterium | reverse complement strand
GTCCGTGTGCATTGTCAAAATGAGTATTCTTACAGCCGATTTTTTGGGCGGTTTGGTTCATCATCGCGGTGAAATTTTCAAGACTGCCACCTACGTTGTAAGCGATAATATTTGAAGCCTCACAAGCAGATGGGAGCATAACAGCATACAGACAATCCCAATATGTGAGATTGGTCTGCTGCGGGGCAATCTCTGCATTGGAAACACCGGAGTAGTTTGGGTTACCTACAAAGAATTCATTAAAGCATTCATAGGGAACTTCAACTTTCGCATTAAAGTCTTTTACATTCTCTAATGCCACAAGACAGGTCATAATCTTGGTGGTTGACAGGGGCGGGATTTTTTGATCGGCATTCTTCGATACGATTACTGTATCTGTGTCCAGATTCACCATATAAACGCCTTCGCTGTATAACTCGCCCTCGTTATAGATTTCAAAAAGCGTCTGAAAATCGGCATAACTCGTTGTCGTTAGACAAAATGACGAAAACAACCAAAGAATTGAACAGATTAATGTAAAAATTTTTACTTTTCGCATATAGACAAAACCTCTTTTTTCGGGTATTATATTATAAGGGGATTTCCCCGATAATATTATAACAAATTCTAGGTACAAAAGTAAAGGGTTTTTCTCATTTTGTAAGAATTTTGTAATATTTGAGGAAACTTAGGAGGACTGTTAATGATATACATAACAGGGGACACGCATGGCGATTTTGCGAGATTCAAGAATCCCATGCTCAGGAAACTCCGTAAGCAGGACGCTCTTATTATATGCGGCGACTTCGGCTTTTTGTGGGACGGTTCTGCAAGGGAGAGAAAAATTCTCAAGAAGATAGGCAAACTGCCGTACAACGTGCTGTTTGTCGAGGGCTCGCACGAGAATTACGACTTGCTTGAGGAGTACGAGGTGTCCGAGTGGTGCGGAGGAAAGACACGCCTTATAAGTGGAAGACTTCGCCAGTTGATGCGTGGTCAGGTGTTCGAGATTGCGGAGAAGACCGTGTTTACGTTCGGCGGCGGTCAGACGGACGACATCTACGAACTGGAAGAAGGCTCCAACTGGTGGCGGCGTGAAATCCCCAGCGAGGAAGAACTGGAAGAGGGCTTCGCCAATCTGGAAAAGGTGGGCAACAAGGTGGATTTTGTGGTAACCTACGAACCGCCGTCGCGTATGCAGGATTTCCTCACCGGTTCGGGAGAAAGAAACCACATCAATACATATCTGAATCAGATATTTGAGCGGATTGATTTCAAGGGCTGGTTTTTCGGAAAACTTCACATCAACAAACTTGTCCCGCCCAAGTATCACGCAGTGTATGATAGCGTAGAGGCAGCGGATTCCACCAAAATTAAGCGTAAGAAACCGCCTAAAGAGCCGAAGAAGCCCAAACACAGCAAAGACATGGACTACGAAACCGAACAAAATGAAGAACCCCAAACATAATTTACAAAGGAGAGGAATACAATGGCAGAAATTACATTCAAGATTACAAAAGAACTGGGAGTTATCTCCGAAACATCAAAAGGCTGGACTCGCGAGCTGAATATGGTAAGTTGGAACGACCACGAGCCGAAGTACGACATTCGCGACTGGTCGCCCGACCACACCCGTATGAGCAAGGGTATCGGACTTACCGAGGAGGAGATGGAGAAACTCGTCGAGCTCTTCGAGGCAAGAAACGAGGAAGATTCCTTCGAGTAATTCCAATCGATAATACTGTAAATCGCCACACTTAAAAGCGTGGCGATTTTTCTGTTATTTGTTAATTACAATGCGATTGCCACCCACAAGGTCGGCGATGTTCTCATCGCAGGTCATAAGAATCACCTGATTGTTTTTCGCGAACTCGTTGAGAAGCTTTGCCGAGTTCGCACGACGTGTAGCGTCCATGTCTACTAAATCATCAATCACGATAAGTCCTCCGCCGTTGGGGAAGAAGAAATTGAGTACAGCCAGTCGGAACGCGAGAAGCAAAGTGTCCTGAGTTCCTGCCGACAGGAGTTCGGCTCTGTTGATTGTGTTATTTCCGCTTTTAAGTGAGAGTGTGTTTTCTGAAGCGGATTGAACGGTGATTTTGCCGTCTGTGATTATGCCGATATACTCAGAGAACTTCTTGTCGAATTCTTCAAACTTATTTCCCGTGTTGGCACTGAGAAGGTCTTGAAGATCTTTTCTGATCTGGATATAGGATTCGCAGAGATGGATTTGATGTTTCCACTCGGTTTCGAGCTTGCTGCACTCGTCTTCCAAAGTCGATACATCTGCCGATTCATCAGCTTGATTTGTCAATTTGCCCAGCTCCAGATTGATAGTATCACGAGCAGCATGGTTTGCTTTGTTTTCCGCCTCCAATTTTTGTATTTGGAGGTTATAGTCCTCTGAACTCATATCAGCGGCGGATGTGGACTCATACTCTTTAATTCTGGAATTAGCGTCATCTATGATTGCCTGTGCATTCTCAAGCGAGTGGTATTTTTGATTGAAGGAGCTTATGATAGTGTCGCAGCTTGATTTGCATTCTTCGAGAGAAGCATATCTGTGCTCTGACAAGAAATTTTTGATTTGCAGGGTTAAATCTTCGGGGATATCGATATTCTCGTCAATGGTGATTTGAGCAATTTCCGTTCTTAACTGCTCGGCTGTGTATTTGTGATTTTGGCGTGCGGCTCTCTTTATTTCAAGTTGGCTGCTGTTTTTGGAGTATTCGGCTGCCTTTTGGGAGAGAGCGTCAAGCGTATCAACGGAATAACGTGTTAGAATCTCCTGCTTGCTTTTTTCTTTTTCAGCAATATCTTCCTGCAGTTTCTTCACGTCAACATTTTTCGGAGCAATAGTGATTTCGCCCACATTCGGTATTTTAATGCGGAAAAATCCCTTGATATCAACACTGCTGTCGGTATATTCACAAACAGAGCCGTCTGCACTCTCCAACTGTACTACGTGAGGAGCAACCATCTTGATTTCCGCGTGGAGCTCTCCTGCACCGAGTTGGCTTTTGTTTCTCTCAATATCGCGGGAAAGGGTATCGGCTTGTTTGCAGTCGGTCTGGATTGAATCAAGCCCCTCAATAAGCTTACTGAGTTTCTCAATCTCTGCGTCTAAAACAGAGATTTCCTCAAGTTCCTTGGATAATTCTTTTCTTCGCTGCCTGTTATCGAATTCTTTTTTCAACCCAATAAGACGAACGGTGGCATCAAGGGTGCTGTCGGCGTTGATTTTGCTGTTCTTGGCGGTGGCTGCGTCATCACGGCGGCTCTTTTCGGAATCGCAGAGTTTTTTGTTGCTTTCAGCTTCCTTGATTTCCTGCTTCTTGCTTTCAAGTTCAATCATTTTCTGATTGAGTGCTTTATCTGCTTCATCGCAGGCTTTGAGTTTTGTTTCCTCTTCCTCAATTTTTTTATCAAGAGTAATTCGTTCTTCAAGTTCTGCTTTCTTTTTCACGAAATTGTAGTATGATTTGAGGATTGTGCCACACTCTTTTTTATGCTCTTTTCCGCCCTCGGGGCCGTTTGTTCTGAAGTCCCATTTTTGAGAGCATTCTAAGATTTTTGCATCAAGCGTCTGGGTGAGCTTATCCATCGAAATGCCTGTAGCCGCAGACAGTGCCTGCGAAACCATATCTCTTGCCGTATTAACGCCAACTGTGTTTAAATCCGCAGAAAAGAATGCGGTACACCAATCAAGAATCTCCTTTGAATGATTCTGTCTTGCGAATATGAGATTGTTGTAAATCGCAGCGGGGTGGTTCAGAATTTCCCTTAACTTCTGTTCAGCTTCAAGTCCTTTAATTTTGGTGGTGTCGGGGAGAGTTATTTTGGTTTCGCACGTTTTTCCTTTGTTCTCCCATTCACGAGAAATTTTATAGGGCTGGGAGTTCTCTGTGAAATCCACCGTGGCATTAATAAAGTTTCCTGAGCCTGTGGGAAAACACTCATTGTAGAAATCGGTGACAGCACCTCTTTTTGATTCCTTTATCGAGATGCTGTCGGGGCCTGTAAGGGCACGATAGACAGCGTTGATTATTGTAGTTTTGCCGGATTCGTTTTCGCCTAAAATTACATTAAGTCCATCATTGAATTGCACCGTCTTATCGCTAAGTCCTGCAAATTTTTCAGTAGATAACTTTCTTATAATCATGTGTTACCTCCTTTGCAGCTGCAAATCAGTTCAAAAGCTAGATTGAGAAGTTCGGGACGGTTTGATTCCAAATAGCTTGTCAGAAGTTTGTTCTCAATGGAATCGGGGAGCGTTTCTTGGTCAATGCGTGATTTTGTGATTTCGGGGGAGAGCGAATCATCGAATACTTCAAAGAAAATCGCTTCTTTTCCAACTTCCTTATAAATATCATTTCTGGAATTGTAGTCGTTTTCTGATACTATTCCGGATAAGATGAAGCGGTAGCTTGTATCTTTGATGTTTCCGGTGAGTTCCTTTTCGAGCGTATCTTTTAGTGAATCACCATGGTTTATATCGATTTCACGGCGAACAAACTTTATAACGCCTGTACACTCCTCGGTGACAGTCAGTTTCTTGTCGTCGTCAATATCGATTATAAATACAGTGCTTTCAGAGTTATCGGAGATGTCCGTTTGCTGGTGCGTTCCCGCATTAAAGATGCGGTTTGGGATATCCTTGTAGGAAATGTGAGTATGCCCAATCAGCCAGAGGTCCATGCCGATGGCATTGAGTTCCTCGGTTTTCATGGTGTAGTACTTGTGTTCCTTGTCACAGGAAAGCCCCTCAATTGCACCATGGGCTATTCCGATATTTAACCCGTCGGGTGAGAGTGTTGAATTGACAATCCAGCCAAGTCTGTTGCTGTCTTCGGAGGAGTTCTTGTCGCAGTAACAGGGGAAGAATGTGACATTCTTATCCTGTTCCGAATATGATTCGTATTTTTTGAGAATAACGGTATTTGTGCCCGAAATTTCGTCGTTTGATTTCCAGAATTTATCGTCTGCGTCTGTACAGTAATCGTGATTTCCGGGGATAATAATTACAGTGGCACTGCTTCTTGCGAGGGCGTTGAAAACTTCCTTTCGGATATCTTTTATAACCGATTTTGAGTCGAAAAGGTCGCCCGCGATAACGAGATAATCGCAGTTCTTGGTATTGGACAGATTGACGATTTTTTCAAGTGCGTCAAGACGTGCTTTACGATAGCGGTTGCCAACGGTAGCGTCATAATTGGTGCTTACGTATTTTTTTCCGATATGTAAATCGCCCGTGTGAAGAATACGAATCATAGAAAAATTCCTTTCCAGGTAGAAAATCGGCGGCTCGTAGCCGCCGATTCTAAATTGTTACCCAAGATTTACTTTACAACGATGTTCACCAGCTTATTGGGAACGGCAATCTTCTTAACTATCGTCTTCCCGTCTGTGAGTGCCTTGATTTCGGGAAGTTCCAGAGCCAAGTTGATGAGAGTATCGCTGTCGCTGTCAACAGGTGCATTGAAACGTGCCTTTACCTTACCGTTTACCTGAACAACAAGCTCAACCGTGCTGTCTACGCACAGTTTTTCGTCATACTCAACCCACTTCTGCTCATTGAGGATTCCAAAGCCGAGTGTTTCAAACAACTCCTCGGTAATATGCGGAGCAAAAGGATTGAGCATAATCAGCAGGCTTCTGAATTCAGCCCTATTGAAACCGCCCGCTGCGTCTGCGTCATTGAGCAGTCCCATCATTGTGGCAATAGCGGTGTTGAACTTCAGTTCCTCAATATCCTGAGAAACCTTTTTAATTGTCTTGTGCATTGAGGAGCGGAGTTTTTCGGAATACTCATCGCCGTCCTTGAGGCTTTCGGACATATTCCAGATTCTCTCAAGGAAACGCTTGCAGCCCTTGATGCCGTTCTCCTGCCACGGAGCAGCCTTTTCAAAATCGCCGACAAACATCTCGTACAGACGCATTGTGTCTGCACCATATTCCTTTACAACATCATCGGGATTAACAACATTGCCCTTGGACTTGGACATCTTGGTGAACTCTCCGGGACGCTCGGGATCCTTTCCGAGTATCATTCCGTGGGAGGTACGCTTCATGTACGGCTCCTTGCAGGGGACAACGCCCTGGTCATACAGGAACTTGTGCCAGAAGCGGCTGTACAGCAGGTGAAGCGTGGTGTGCTCCATACCGCCGTTATACCAGTCAACAGGCAGCCAGTAGTTGAGTGCTTCCTTGGAAGCCAATTCCTTGTCGTTGGTCGGATCGGTGTAACGCAGGAAGTACCATGAAGAACCCGCCCACTGAGGCATAGTATCGGTTTCACGCTGTGCGGGACCGCCGCACTTCGGGCAAGTGGTGTTGATAAAGCTCTCGAGTGTGGAAAGCGGGCTTTCGCCGTTATCGGTAGGCATATAGCTTTCAACCTCGGGCAGCTTGAGAGGAAGTTCGCTCTCGGGCAGACCAACCCAGCCGCACTTGTCGCAGTGAACAACGGGAATAGGCTCGCCCCAATATCTCTGACGGGAGAATACCCAGTCACGGAGTTTGAAGTTCACTTTCTCGTGACCTATGCCCTTTTCGGTAACCCATTCTTTCATCTTTACTTTTGCTTCTTCAACGGAAAGCCCGTCAAGGAAGCCGGAGTTTATCATAATGCCGGAAGCACAGTCAAGGAAAGGTTCTTTCTGAACGTCCTCGCCGCCCTTGACAACCTCGATAATCGGAAGATTGAACTTGTCTGCGAACTCCCAGTCGCGGGTATCGTGTGCGGGAACTGCCATAATCGCACCCGTGCCGTAGCTCATAAGAACATAGTCCGAAATGAAAATCGGGATTTCCTTACCGTTTGTGGGGTTAATCGCCTTGACACCCTCAAGCATAACGCCTGTCTTGTCCTTGTTCATCTCGGTGCGGTCGAAGTCTGACTTCTTTGCAGCCTCCGCCTGATAAGCACGAACTGCGTCCATATTGGTGAGCTTGTCCGCCCACTTTTCAATCAGCGGGTGTTCGGGAGAGATAACCATATATGTCGCACCGAACATTGTGTCGGGACGTGTAGTATAGATGAGCAGGTCATCGCCGAGCGTGGTTTTGAATGTAACTTCTGCTCCTGTGGATCTGCCAATCCAGTTTTTCTGTGCAGTCTTTATCTTCTCGAAATAATCAACGCTGTCCAGATCGTCCAAGAGCCTCTGTGCGTACTCGGTAATCTTGAGCATCCACTGGCTCTTTACCTTGTGTACCACTTCGCCACCGCAGCGTTCGCATACGCCGTTGACAACCTCCTCGTTAGCAAGGACAACCTTACAAGAGGTACACCAGTTTACGTTCATCTCCTTTTTGTAAGCAAGTCCTGCATTGAACAGCTTCAGGAAAATCCACTGTGTCCACTTGAAATAATCGGGATCTGTGGTGTTTACCTCGCGTTCCCAGTCGAACGACAAACCCAGCATCTTGAGCTGGCTTCTGAAACGGTCAACGTTGTTTCTGGTTACAATTGCGGGGTGAATTTTGTTTTTAATCGCGTAGTTTTCAGTCGGAAGACCAAACGCGTCCCAGCCCATCGGGAAAAGCACGTTATAACCCTGCATACGGCGTTTTCTTGCAACGATATCCATTGCGGTGTACGGACGGGGATGTCCGATGTGAAGTCCTGCACCAGAAGGGTAGGGGAACTCTACGAGAGCATAGTACTTCGGCTTGGAATAATCGTTCTCCGCATGAAAAGTGCGGTGTTCGTCCCAATACTTTTGCCATTTGCTTTCAATGGCAGCAAAATCGTATTTCATTTTTTCAAAATCCTTTCGATTAGAATTTTTTTAAACATACATTGTTATTATAACGCTATTTCCCGATTTTGTCAAGTGCAATTAGGAAAATCCGCAAAGAACTTGTCTTATTCCTATATGCAAAAAAAGCAGGGTAGAACGGGTTGAATGGTTGGGATAGTCAAGTGTTTGGCGGCTCAGACAGCCTGTAACAAATATTTGGGCAAAATGTTAAATTATTTTGTCGAAAAACACCAAATTGCACGGGCAGCATTGCTGTGCCGAATGTTTATGGCGGTTAGACCTAGACAAATCAAAAAAAATGTGGTATAATATACGATGTGTAACTAAGATTACACAGGAATAATCTGAAAGGAAGTTTTAAACTATGAAAGTAACTGTTGATACAATTATCGGAGATATTCTTGACTTCAATGGCGAGGCTGCGGCTCCTATTTTCTTCGAGATGGGAATGCACTGCCTGGGCTGCCCCTCTGCACGCGGCGAGTCCGTTGGCGAGGCTTGCATGGTACACGGTGTTGACCCCGAGGAGATTGTAGCTTCTCTTAATGCAGCACTTGGCGAATAATTTCCGGTGTTCACTCTTGACAACAGACTGACAGCAGCTTATGAGCTGTGCCGTGAGGGAAAAATCGCTGCCGATGTCGGCTGCGACCACGCACAGCTTGCGTGCTGCCTTGCGATGAACAAGTCCGCTTCGGTGATTGCGTCCGATGTACGTCAAGGTCCTTTGGATGCAGCGAGAAGAACCGTCACCCAAAGCGGGGTGCAGAATGTGCAGCTTTTGCTTTCGGACGGACTGGACGAGGTGGATTTTGCAGATGACGTTATCATCTGCGGAATGGGCGGTGAACTTATCGCAGATATTGCGGAACGCTGCCGTTTCAAGAATGAGGACACACGCTTTATCCTTCAGCCGATGACCAAGGCGGAGGTTATGCGTAAGCGGCTGTATGCTGCGGGATTTGACCTTCTCGAAGAACGAACAGCGACGGACAACGGCAAGACCTACTCCGTGATGTTGTGGCGATATACGGGAATTCCCCGTGAAATCGACGAAATCGAGGCACTTTGCGGAAAGAACCGCGACAGGGTTTATCTCGAAAAAATAGCCGATAAGCTCTTAAAAAACGCCAAGAATATGGATAAGTCGAGCGATTTTGTACAAGAAGCCGAGCGACTTCGCAAAATCGCAGAAACTATTTTGAGAATTGCGGTGGACAGCGGAAAATGAAAATTTGCGAACTCTTGAAATATCTGGACGAGAAAGCTCCGCTTTCATCAGCGGCCGGCTTTGACAACGTGGGACTGCTGGTCGGCGATGAGAATGCCGAAATCAGTGGCGTTTGCTGTTGTCTGGACATAACTCACGATATTATCAAAGAAGCCGAGGAAAAGGGTGCGAATCTGATTGTGTCGCATCACCCCGTGATTTTTGACGGTTTGAAGCGTATTCCGGAGTGGAGCCCTGTGGCGGCTCTTCTGCGGAAGAATATCGCGGCAATCGCAATGCACACGAATTTTGACATTGCCGAGAGTGGTGTGAACGAAACGCTTGCCGAACTTCTGGATTTTACAAGTGCGGGAGTTCCGCAATTTGAGAAGTTCCACGACGGATACGGCATAATTTGCGACTTGTCGCTGGCGTATTTCCCGAAAAGCCTTGCGGAATATTGCAAGGAGCGGCTTATGCTTGACTGTGTGAAATACAGCCGCAAGAATACCCAAATTCATAGAATTGCCCTTTGCTGCGGTGCCGGAATAGACCGCGATGTTATGCAGTTTGCTCGTGAGAATGGCATTGATGCTATCATTTCGGGAGATATAAAGCACAACTTCTGGGTTGAGGCGGAGAACTGCTCAATTGCATTGATTGACGCAGGTCACTTCGGCACGGAAAAGGCTGCGGCTCACCGATTGGCGAAGATTGTGACGGACACGGTATCTTCCGTTCCCGTGTTCAGTGCGGAATGTGAAAAGGATCCGTGCGAATACATTTAATTTGAGATTACCACAGACAGGAGGCGGAGAATTTGTCGCTTGACGGAGTACTTTTACATTGCGTTAAAGAAGAATTGTCCGCACTTGTCGGAGCACGGGTTGACAAGATATATCAGCCCTCCCGTGAGGAAATTGTGGTGACGCTCAGATTGCTGAATTCCGCTGACAGATCGGCAAAGAAACTGATTTTCTCGGCAAACGGCACAGCGGCACGAGTTAATCTCACATCTGCGGAGTTTGAAAATCCCTCCGCACCGCCTATGTTCTGTATGCTGCTGCGAAAGCACTTGTCGAACGGAAAACTGACCGCAATTCGTCAGGACGGTCTGGAGAGAATTCTCTACTTCGACTTTGAGTGTGTAAATGAAATCGGCGATTTGGTGACGAATACACTTATCTCCGAGATTATGGGGCGACACAGCAACATAATCCTTGTGCGGGACGGTCGTGTAGTGGACAGCGTGAAGCGTGTGGCAGACGCGGAATTTCAGGGGATTCGCAGAATTCTCCCGAATATTCCGTATGAAACGCCACCGAGAGTTGAACGTCTTAATATCCTTGAAACGAAATCTGACGAGATAGTCGCTGCGGTTTCTCAAAGGACGGACAGGTTGGCGAAGGCTTTGCCCGATATTCTCGAGGGAATTTCTCCGGTATTTGCCCGTGAAGCCGCATTTTATGCGGCGGGGGATACCGATATTCCTTGCAATGAGCTTACCGACAACGCGAAAGAACGGCTGGTCGATT
>JBJESA010000171.1:0-2428 GCA_051882535.1 Oscillospiraceae bacterium | reverse complement strand
AGAGAACGCAGAATACACCCTCCTTGATACACCCGGACACGTGGATTTCTCCGCAGAGGCAGAGCGTGCTCTCGCTGTCATCGACTGTGCTGTTCTGGTAATCAGTGGCGTGGACGGAGTTCAAAGTCACACGCGTACTCTATGGGAACTGCTGGAACGCTTCGACATACCGGTATTCGTTTTCGTCAACAAAATGGATATCTCCCACAAGTCGGAAATATCGCTTGTCAGCGAACTTCACGGACTGTCCAAGTCATTCGTAAAGTACGATGATTTCCCCGAAAATACCGCCGACTATGACGAGGACTGTATGAACGCACTTCTCGAAAACGGCGAAATCCCAGACCATGCCATATCGGGTGCAATTTTGCGGAGGAACATCTTCCCCGTGGTGTTCGGCTCGGCACTGAAATCCAATGGTCTTGATAAACTTATGGAAATGCTGGAGCGTTTCGCGTCACCCCGCGAACGGTACGACAACTTCGCCGCTGTCGTCCACAAAATTACCACCGGCGAAAACGGCGAGCGTATCACCCATCTCAAGCTAAACGGCGGCACGCTGAAACCCCGTGCCATTATTGACAATTCCGATGAGAAAATCACGCAGCTTCGCATCTACAACGGTTCAAGCTATACACAGCCTGACGAAGCGTATGCCGGACAAATCTGTGCTGTGACGGGACTTACCCGAACATTTGCGGGACAAACGCTCGGCGAACAGCCTGCCCACCCTGCCCCGCTCGTGGAATCTTTCCTGTCGTGCAAGTTAAATCTCCCCGAAAATTCGGATATTCCCAAAGTCTACACACAGTTGAAGCGATTGGAAGACGAAGATCCGCAGCTGCGTTTCTCATGGTCGGAACATCATCAGGAAATCACCGTTTCGGTCATGGGCGATATACAATTGGAAGTACTCCAAACGCTGATTGCAGAACGTTTTGGCATTCCTGTTACTTTCGGTGAGGGCAGCATTGCCTACCGCGAAACAATTGCAGAGCCGATTATCGGCAGCGGACACTACGAACCGCTTCGCCATTATGCAGAAGCACATCTTCTCATTGAGCCACTCCCCGCCGGCAGCGGCGTCCTCTATTCTACCGATTGCCACGATTTGGACGAGCAGTGGCAGAACCAGATTATTTCCGCTCTCCGTGAAAAGCGGCATATTGGCGTTCTCACCGGCTCTCCCCTAACGGACGTGAAAATCACGCTGATTGCGGGGCGTGCTCACTTAAAGCACACCGAGGGCGGCGATTTCCGTCAGGCTGCTTACCGTGCATTACGTCAAGGGCTTGCCAAGGCACAATCCGTGCTTCTGGAGCCGTATTATCGCTTTCGACTGATAGTTCCCATCGGCTGCACGGGCAGAGCAATGACCGATTTAGAGCGTATGGGGGCAAACTTCACCCAAGAGAGTATGGGTGCGGATAAATCTGTGCTTGAGGGCGTATGTCCGGTAAGCGAAATGCGTGGCTATCAGCGTGAAGTTGCCGCCTATTCGCACGGCGAGGGAATACTCAGCTGTCGTCCCGACGGATACTTCCCCTGTCACAACTCCGAGCAAGTTATAAACGAAATTGGCTACAAGTTTGAGAGCGATACGGAAAACTCCCCCGACAGCGTATTCTGTTCCCACGGTGCAGGTTATCTCGTGAAATGGGACGAAGCCGATTCGAAAATGCACGTCCGACCGCAGCTTCAGAAAGAGGAAGAAACCGAAATCGTCACCGAACACGCAATTTCCTCTTACAAACAGCGACTTGCAACCGACAAGGAACTAATGGAGATTTTCGAGAGAACTTACGGAAAAATCAAGCGTCCCGAACAGACCTCAATGCGGCGTGACAAACATATTGAGAATGCCACTAAGTCCTCAAAACCGATAAAACGCGGCCCCGAATTTTTGCTTGTAGACGGCTACAACATCATTTTCTCATGGGACGACCTTGCAAAGACTGCACGCGAGAATATGGACGCTGCACGTGCGAAGCTCATCAATATTCTCTGCAACTATCAGGGCTTTCGGAACTGCAATATAATTCTGGTGTTTGACGCGTATAAAGTGAAGGGCGACCGCGAGGTTGAAACGCACGGCAACATCTCTGTTGTCTACACCAAAACCGCCGAAACTGCGGATATGTATATCGAAAAGACAGCCCAAAAACTCAGTGCGGAAAATCGCGTCCGCGTCGCAACTTCCGATGGCACAGAACAGCTTATTATCCTTGGAGCAGGTGCTGTTCGCGTTTCAGCACGAGAATTCAGAATGGAGGTGGACGAGGTGGAACGTGCCATCAGGAAAATCCTTGATGATATGCACTAACTCCCTCAAAAAGCAATTATGAATATCGAACCAATCGCTTTTGCCGAGAACGACTTCACTGAGAAGTTCGGAATTCCGCGTCAATGCGGCCTTACCACCCTAACC
>JBJESA010000170.1:0-10718 GCA_051882535.1 Oscillospiraceae bacterium | reverse complement strand
TCTCGGGTATTCTCACTCAGGGCGGTACTATTCTCGGTACTAAGCGTACTCCCTACAAGATGATGCAGATTATTGAGGACGATAACGTTGACAAGGTAAAGGAAATGAAATCCACCTACAAGCAGCTGAAGCTCGACTGCCTGTTTACACTCGGCGGAAACGGCACTCACAAGACTGCAAATATGCTCTCCGAGGAGGGATTGAACGTAATAGGACTGCCCAAGACCATCGACAACGATATCTTTGGAACTGACGTTACTTTCGGTTTCCACTCTGCTGTCGACATCGGAACAGAGGTTATTGACCGTATTCACACCACTGCAAACTCCCACAGCCGTATTATGTTTATAGAGATTATGGGTAACAAAGCCGGCTGGTTGACGCTTTACAGCGGACTTGCGGGCGGTGCGGACATTATTCTGATTCCAGAAATCCCGTTTGATCCCGACAAGGTGGCAAAGGCTTGCCAGAAACGTGCCGACGCGGGCAAGGATTTCTCAATTGTAGCAATTGCCGAGGGTGCTTACGATATTGAAGAAGCAAAGCTCAAGAAAAAGGAGCGTGCAAAGCTGCGTGCAGAGCGGGGCGAAACCACGGCAACTTCCCGTATCTGCAAGTATGTTGGCGAAGTAACCGGACTTGAAACACGAACAGTAGTTCCCGGACATATCCTGCGTGGCGGTTCTCCATCTGCATATGACAGATTGCTTGCAACCCAGTTCGGTGCACATGCCGCAAATCTTCTTAAATGTGAAAAATTTGGAAGAACTGTTGCTATGGTAGACGGAAAGATTACCGAAAACCTTCTCTCCGATGTTGCAATGAAAACAAAGCTGGTTGACGAAAACAATCAGTTGGTCAAGACTGCACGCGATATCGGTATCTCGTTTGGAGATTAATATTAATAACGGGGACGCGGTTATATCGCGTCCCCTTTTTTGTCTGTTTTTTGAAAGTTGCACTTGTAAAGCAGCACCATCTGCTGCAAGGTTCTCAACAAGATCGGCAATCGGGTCAGCCTTAGATTGCAAATATGCCGCCGTAAAAGGCACTCCTGCAGCACTCGCGGGATAAACCGCATTCGCGTGGTCAACGTAATATGCACCGCTCCCATACTTGTCAAAGCTCTTTGCACCTTCTCCGTCAGTAAGCTGTCCAACGATGCTGCCGATAATTTCAAGGTGGGCGAGTTCTTCCGTGCCGATGTCTGTCAATAAAGCCTTTCCTTTGTTGTCGGGCATTGTGAAACGCTGTGACAGGTATCTAAGTGAAGCCCCAAGTTCACCGTCGGGGCCTCCGTACTGGGTGAGAATTATACCGGCAAGGTGCGGATTCCTGTTCTTGATGCAGACGGGAATCTGCGTTCTTTTTTCGAAAATAAACATACCGTCACCTCCTCAACTAAGTGGCGGGAAGTTCCCGTCAAGCCAATCCCAGCAGCCATTCTCCCCTGCACTGCACGAGTTGAGCGGGTAGAAGCTGTCCTCAAAAGCAGCTTTGCACGCCTTATACTGTCGGCAAGCCTCGCGAAACATCTCAATAGCACGTGTATCATTGGGGTGGGTATCGAGATACAATTTCAGGTCGGTTGCATAGAAGCTCGCCTCCATAATTGCCCTCATTAGTTCCTCACATGAATTGTTCGTCACTTGGCTGCAGCTTGGTGTCTGAACGCTTGGCATGGAGTTTCTGCCGTAATTCTGGCGAAAGTTGGGATTATTTCCCATTGAAAAGCCCCCTCTCATACTCGTCTATCGTGATGTCAAGTTCGGGGAAAATTGTTCCCGCACGAAGTGCCTTGTTCGGTGAATACACCTTATCCATCATCTGAACAGGTACATAGGAATAACCTACACGTTTGGGATACTTGATAATATCCATATAACCAGTTCCTTTCATTAAAAATGATTTGGTGTCGTCACTGTAGTTTATGCCACAATAAGCTGATTTGTGATAATGATGTCCCCGCTCTCATATACTTGTACAAGCATAATAACGAGAGGTGGACAAAAATGAATCAAAAACACTATATCAAGAATACGATTATCCTCTTTATTTCTATGATAATCACCAAAGTCGTGGGGGCATTATTCAAGATACCGCTTGCAAATCTTCTTGGCGGTACCGGTATGGGGTACTTTTCTTCGGCTTATGGATTGTATTCACCGATATTTGCACTTACCGCAGCGGGAATTCCTACGGTACTCATGAGGACAACTGCACGCAGTGCGGCGGTGGGAAATTACCAGCACGCTGCTGCCGTCAAAAAATATGCTCTTATTTTATTCTCCGCTATTGGATTGCTTGGAACGGCAGCTGTGGCGATATTTGCGAAACCATTTGCACAGTATATCGCGTGTTCTCCGCAGAGTACGGCAGCTGTTGTGTGTATTGCACCGGCGGTCGCCTTGTGCTGCACAGCATCTGTGCTGCGTGGTTATCGGGAGGGGCTGTCGGACGTTATGCCGAGTGCGGCAGCTTCGGTCGCGGAAGCTGTGTCCAGAGCGGTGTTTGGGCTGGCACTCTCATACTCCGTGATTTTCTATGCAAGGAACTGCTTTGAGAATGGGAAAAGTGTTTTCGGGAAAATTGTTTCAACCGAACAGCAAGCATATGAAGCCGCACTTCCCTATGCAGCAGCGGGGGCAATTCTTGCTGTAAGTATCAGTGAACTATGCGGATTGATTTCCCTGATAATAAGCGAAAAACGAATTAAAAGAAACGGAAATGACGTTAAACTCCCCGATAGATGCACCTATTGTGTTAGAAATATCTGCGTAGAGCTTATCAAAGACACTGTACCAATCGCGGCTTCTGCTCTAGTGATGAATTTTGTTTCATTTATTGATTTGCTCACCGTTACAAGAGCAATTTCGCATTCGGTTGAGCGAAACCCGAAATTCTATATCGAAAATTTTGGCGGAATATTAGATTATTGCGGAGGCATCGCAGGACTTCCAAACTTTATGTATGGCAGTTACACCGGAATTGCTATGTCAATCTTTATGCTGATACCCTCATTTGCCGGAATGGCTGAGAAAACCGCTGCACCCGAAATCGCAGCCGCTTATGAACGTCGGGACAATGATACGCTCACCGAAAAGATAGAACTACTGTTTCGTTCATGTGCCCTCATAGCTTGTCCGGCGTGCTTCGGTGCGGCAGCACTTGCTCGACCCATTCTTGAGATGCTTTATAAATCCCGAACAGCCGAAGTATCTGTGTGCCTTAATTCGTTTGTTATTTTGTGTCTGGGTGGAATCTTTATGGTAATTTCGTCAGCTATGTTCGGAGTATTTCAATCAATGGGGAAGGCACATATTCCGCTTATTCTGATGGGAGGGTCAGTAGTTATCAAACTGCTGCTTAATCCAATCCTTATATCTATTCCGATACTTAACATATCGGGGGCACCATTATCCGGAATTATAGGATACTTATTTATGGCTGTGTGCGGAAGTATTCTTCTCAATAAGAACATTCCACAAAAAGTGAATATCCTGAAAGTCGTATTTAAGCCGCTTGTATTCGGAGGAATATGTGCCGCAGGTGCATATGGAAGTTATTTAGTACTTGGAAATTTTATAAAACCTACATTAAATGCCGTTTTTTCAACATTTGCAGGCGGAATTATTTATGGAATATTACTAATTTTTGACGGGATTTTTTATACAAGTGGCATAATATCTCGGAAAAACCAAAAAAAATTGAAAAAACCCCTTGCAAAAAGCCAAAAAATAGGGTAATATAGTAACGTAGCATTCATTTTGAAAGGTGCGTGGAAGTATTGGCAGGGGGTAATCCGAATTTAGAAAATACGGTTGGCTCCGAGAAAAAAAGGCTCGCGTCTGAAGAATTCGGATTCGAGTTTAAAAACCGATACACCATTGATGACCTGCTTGTTATTATGAAGATACTCCGCTCAGAGAATGGGTGTCCTTGGGATAAGGTTCAAACGCATGAATCCATACGTACGGATCTGATTGAGGAAGCCTATGAAGTCTGCGAGGGAATTGACTGCAACAGTCCCGAAATGCTTCGCGAGGAGCTCGGCGATTTGTTAATGCAGGTGGTATTCCATGCAGAGATTGAAACTGAAGCGGGCACATTTAATTTTAACGATGTGTGCAATGATATTTGCCAAAAACTGGTTTACAGGCACCCCCACGTCCTTGGCAACGTTAAGGCAGAAACCGAAGATGAGGTGTTAAAGAACTGGGACGCTTTAAAAAAAGCCGGCAAAAATCAGGATACCTTTACTGAAACTCTTGAAAGCGTACCCAAGACCTTCCCTGCCCTGCTCAGGGGCGAAAAGGTTTGCAGGCGTGCAGAAAGAGCCGGACTTCCGATTAACAACGCAAATGACTGTATAGAAAGAATAAAAGACGGTCTTGATAAGTTAAGCGGAAACCCTGAGGACGTCGCACATAATCAACAGATACTCGGGCAGCTGCTGTTAAATTTTTGTAATTTGAACAGAATTTACAAAACCGATGGAGAAAAAGCCTTGACTTATTCAACAAATCGGTTTATAATGGATTTCGGAGCGTTTGAAAGAGAGGCTTTGCAAAGCATGGGTTCTCTGGACAAGTTATCTGATGGTGATTTACAAAAGGCAGCTGAAATTTTATTTGCGGTCGCTGATAAAAAAGAAAATTGCGGTCGCTGATATTTTGATTTTAACGGTGATCGGGCCGTTAGATATAATTTTTTGGAGGTTTTAACAACTATGACAAAGGCAGAATTAATCGCAGCAGTAGCAGAGAAGTCTGAGCTTACTAAGAAGCAGTCTGAGGCTGCTGTAAAGGCAGTTATCGATACTATTACAGATACTCTTGCTAATGGAGAGTCCATCCAGCTCGTAGGCTTCGGTACATTTGAGGTTCGTGAGCGTGCAGAGAGAGCTGGTATCAATCCCCGCACAAAGAAGAAGATTAAGATTCCGGCAACTAAGGTTCCTGCATTCAAGGCTGGCAGAGCTCTCAAGGATTCTGTAAGCAAGTAATTCTTTTGGGATTGCTATTTTTGTGACTATGATTAGCGACGGGAATACTCGTCGCTTTTCTATTATAACATAATTCCGTAAAGATTGCTTTTGGATATTTCGAAGGAGTAAAATGATGAGATTGGATAAATACTTAAAAGTATCTCGCCTTATTAAACGCAGAACAGTTGCAAATGAGGCTTGCGATGCTGATAAGGTTCTTGTGAACGGAAAACCTGCTCGTGCGTCTTACGAAGTCAAGATGGGCGATATCATCGAGATTGTGATTGGTAAACCGCTGAAAGTTCGTGTTCTTGATATCAAGGATGCCGTCAAAAAAGATGACGCAGCAGCACTCTACGAGGTTGTATAATTTATGACATAATCCCCTGCCCCGATGAATATAATCTAGGGACAGGGGGTATTTTTATGCAGAATACTAGTACAACAGTTTCCCATAATATCATTATGGAGGATAGGAAAAATCTCAGGATTTCGGGCGTGAACGACATCGACAGCTTCACCGAAAGCAGGATTATTCTTAGTACAGTTATGGGTGAGCTTATTGTCAAGGGTGACGATTTGCACGTTATTTCCCTTGATGCAGAGAGCGGCGACTTTATTATGACTGGGAACATAAATTCGCTTACATACAGCCGAAACAGTGTTCTCGATGGCACTATGAAAAGACTATTCAGATAATGAGGTGCAAAAAATGTACGTTTCAATTCCCGATTGCATCATAATTTCGCTGTTTATTGGTTTAGTTTTCGGACTGGTGTATGAGGCTCTGAGAATTGTCCGACTTCTTCTCCCCTTCAGAATTGCAATTTTTGCTTGCGACGTTATTTTCTTTGCACTCGCATCAATCGTAGTAATGGGATTATCGAAGATGATGGGAAACTATGTGAGGATATACACCGTGCTTGGATTTGGAGCGGGCGTATTTACGTATATCGTCACTATCGGCAGGCTTTTCAATATCGCCGAAAATGCCGCTTCCAATGCTTGGAGGAAAGCCATTAGAAACGTTTGTCATACTTTATCTAAAGCAATATGCAGATTATTTGGCAGTATTTCACACAAAATAAAAAATGCTTTTGTAAAAAACGCCGAATATCGCATAATATCCTCAAAAAAAATACAACAGGGCTTGAAATCGGATAGCAAATTGTTGTATAATAAAAAGAGATTAGATAAAATTGGGGGAAGGACAAATGTCATTAAAGCGAGTGTCCGAAAAAGCTCATAAAAATAAAAAGCATCACAGTATTGTAAGTATTCTTGCAGGGCTTGCTGTGTGCGTAGTTTTGGTTTTTGTGGCTTTTTCGATAATCAACGATAGCATTGATATACGCGATAATCAGAAAAAATATGAGGAATTAAAACGCCAAACAGAGTCTGTCGAAGAGGATAACGAGAAGATTCAGACCTACCTCGACGATGATGCTTATTTGGACAAATACATTGAGGATATGGCACGGAATAAGTTTGATTTCGCAAATTCTGATGAGCGTATCTACTATGTTATCCCTGCTTCCGGAGAATAAAATGTTCGACAGCCTGTTTTTATGGGTTGTAGAAAAAGTATACAAGCAGACTGGCGAGAAAGCTCCAGATGCTAGGAAGCGGTGCCACGGCTAGGCTTTGTGCCTGCCGTGGTGCCGCTGACGACGCAGTTGGGGCTTTATCGACAGTTTGACAGCCTCATTATGAGGCTGTTTTTATTATAAAGGAGATTGTTTTATGAAGTTTATTATTAAACTGCTTAAGGGAATTTTTAACAGAACTACCATTTGTATTTTAGGTATTCTGATTCAAATTACTTACCTGTTTTTTATTTTTTGGACGCTTGGTACAGTCTTCACATATTCCTATGTGCTGTTTGTTATATTGGGTGCATTAATTGCTCTGTATATCGTAAATTCGGATATGAACCCGAGCTATAAGATAGCGTGGATAATACCAATACTGCTGTTCCCTATCTTTGGCGTGATGCTGTTCATCTTCTTCGGGAATTCTCATTCGGGCGACCGATTGCGTAAACGTATGAATCAGTACAGTCACGAGGAACGCTTACTTCTCCAGCAGAATACCGCACTTATGGAAGAACTTGATTCAAAAGAGATTGACGCAGAACGTCAGGCTAATTACCTCTATTCATACGGTGGATATCCTGTCTACACCAACACCCAGACCACATATTTTGAGAGCGGTGAGGCAAAATTCGCTGCGGTTATTGAAGAACTTGAAAAAGCCGAACGCTTCATCTTCCTTGAATACTTCATTATTCAAGAAGGAAAAATGTGGAACACAATACTTGAAATTCTCGAGAGAAAGGCACAGCAAGGCGTTGATGTCAGAGTTGTGTATGACGATATCGGGTGCTTGCTTACTCTTCCCTACAAGTATAATTTGGAGCTGGAGAAAAAAGGAATCAAGTGCAGGGTGTTCAACAAGTTCAAGCCTATATGGAGTTCAAAGATGAACAACCGCGACCACCGCAAAATTCTTGTAATTGATGGTCACACCGCATTCAATGGGGGAATTAACCTTGCAGATGAGTATATTAATGAATATCCGAAGCATGGTCACTGGAAAGATACGGCTGTTATGCTTAAAGGTGAGGGCGTGTGGAGTTTCACTGTAATGTTCCTGTCTATGTGGAACTTTCTGATAAGTGCAAAAGCAGGCTCTTACGACTACTTTATGCCCCGTCCCGAAGATATTGCTCCATATAAGGGAAACGGCTATGTTATCCCCTTTACCGACAGTCCGCTTGATGATGAGCCTGTCGGCGAGAATGTATATATGAATATCATCAACGAAGCCCGTGACTATGTTTATATCACTACTCCCTATCTTATTATAGATAATGAAATGACAACCGCACTGACACTTGCCGCAAAGAGTGGAATTGATGTTCGTATTATCACTCCTCACATAGCTGACAAGTGGTTTGTACATGCGGTTACACGTGCACACTATAAGAAACTGGTATCACTTGGTGTTAAGGTGTACGAATACACTCCCGGCTTCATACATGCCAAGAGTTTTGTGTCTGATGATAAAACGGCTGTTGTAGGCACGATTAACCTTGACTTCCGAAGCCTCTATCTCCACTTCGAATGTGCTACATGGATGTACAAAACCAACAGCATAATCGACGTAAAGACCGACTTTCTCAACACCCTTGAAAAATGCGAAGAGATTACTCTTGAAAAATGCAAAAACGTCAACATCTTTGTACGCCTTATGAGGTCATTCCTGAGGCTCTTTGCACCAATGATGTGATAATCTTGATTCCTTTGATGCAACAAGCATATTACCTCCAAAATTCCCATACAATAGAGTGAAAATAAACCTTTGGAGGTACAAAATGACTGACTATATGCCTGAGGGCTTTTTATTCGGTACTGCAGAAAACGACGATTGTTTAAAGTCGTTTGAAGCACTGTCAAATTGCAGACAATCGGGGCGAATACTGGAAGCTCCGTGTGTTGTATGCGACAGTGAGCATAATCTTATCGTAGAGTTTCCCAATAATCCTGATGTCAGGGGTGTTATCCCCCGCGAGGAAGGGGCAATCGGCATTGCTGAGGGAACAACGAAAGATATCGCTCTCATCTCCCGAGTAAATAAGCCCGTTTGCTTTGTTGTAAAGGAGTTCTCCAAGACAGGAAACGGCACTATTGCTGTCCTTTCCCGCCGTGAAGCCCAATTGCGTGCTAAGCAGAACTACATCTCAAAACTATCTGCCGGTGATGTTATTCCCGCACGAGTAACGCACCTTGAGCAGTTCGGGTGCTTTGTGGATATCGGGTGCGGGATTCCCTCGCTTATACCGATAGACCTTATCTCTGTTTCAAGGATTTCTCACCCCTCGGATAGGTTCTGTGTCGGGCAGGAAATTCGTGCTGTCGTTAAGGGTATGGAAAATGACAGGGTATGCCTCACCCACAAGGAACTGCTCGGAACCTGGGAGGAAAATGCGTCGCTTTTCACACAAGGTGAAACTGTCACCGGAATAGTACGCTCAATCGAGGACTATGGTATTTTTGTGGAACTTGCCCCGAATCTGGCAGGTCTTGCCGAACCGCGTGGTGATATCTGCGTAAACGACCATGCGTCTGTCTACATAAAGGCGATTATTCCCGAAAAGATGAAAATAAAGCTCATCATCGTGAATACGTCAGACAAGACATACCACAATAATGAGCTGAATTACTTTATTTCTTCCGGTCATATAGACCGCTGGGAGTATTCAACGCAAAATTCCAATAAACATATCGAGAGTATATTTGATGGAAAGTTATAACCCCTTGATTCTGTCCCAATACTCCTTAGCGGAAGTTTCAAGTTTATTATCACCAAAGTGATAATAAACCTTGTCCTTGAGATTGTCGGGCAGATACTGTTGCTTAACGTAGTGATTGGGGAAATCATGCGGGTAGAGATAGTGTTGCCCCCTGATTTCAGCGTCTTCTCCGTCACAGTGGACGTTTTGCAGATGACGCGGGAAATCTCCGATAACACCATTCTGCACATCGGCAAGGGCAGCGTTAATCGCATTGTAACCGCTGTTGGATTTCGGAGAGGTTGCAAGCAGCACCACCGCATCTCCAAGCGGAATACGTGCCTCGGGAAGTCCCAGCTGCATTGCACTGTCTACGCATGCCTTTACAATGGGGATTGCCTGCGGATAAGCAAGCCCAATGTCTTCGGCAGCAATTACCAGAAGCCGCCTTGAAAGCGAAATAATATCTCCAGCCTCAATCAGCCGTGCTGCGTAATGCAGTGCGGCATTTTCGTCTGAGCCTCGAATTGACTTCTGCAAAGCGGAGAGTAGGTCGTAGTGCTGATCTCCATCGCGGTCGTAACGCATATTGCTTCGTTGGGTGAGTTCGCAAGCAAGGGCAAGGTCTACCCTACCGTTCTTTGCCGACAACGCACAGAGTTCAACCGTATTAAGGCACTTGCGGACATCGCCACCAACTCCTTGACAGATGTATTTAATTGCAGCATCGTCAACAGTATACTCTGTGCCCATGTCTTTGGAAATCTCCGAAAATCCACGTCTTGCGGCTTTTTCCATCTCCTGCGGAGATACGGGCTTGAACTCAAACACCGTGCTTCTGGACAGAATCGCATTATACACGTAGAAATACGGGTTTTCCGTGGTAGATGCAATCAGCGTTATGCTGCCGTCCTCGATATACTCAAGCAGACTTTGCTGCTGCTTCTTATTGAGGTACTGAATTTCGTCCAGATACAGAAGAATTCCATTGCAACCCAGAAATGTATCCAACTCTGCAACAATATTCTTTATATCCTCGGTTTTGGCGTTTGTGCCGTTGAGCTTGTGAAGACGCATATTCGCCGACTCGGCAATAATTCGTGCGACTGTAGTTTTCCCTACTCCTGACGGGCCGTAGAATATCATATTCGGGATTTTTCCCGATTCGATAATTCGGCGAAGCGGTTTGTCTTCACCTAATAAATGTGGTTGTCCCACCACGTCGGCTAACGTGGCGGGACGAATTTTATCTGCAAGAGGCATAAATTAAAGTCCTTTGTGTTCAGCAAGAAGTGTTTTAATCTTCTCGTGCGGGTCAATAACTGTGCTGATAGATGTGTTGTGATTGATACTTGCAATGAAGTATGCAAGGTACTTCGAAACATCAACTTCCTTATACCAAGGACGCTAGAGCAACTCGGGAGTACGATAGGTAAG
>JBJESA010000169.1:0-10757 GCA_051882535.1 Oscillospiraceae bacterium | reverse complement strand
AGCATTACAGCCAGCACTGCTATTACCAAAATTATCTTTCTCATCTGATTATCCCTAATTTAGCATTCCTGTAACGAATTCCGCAAGATTGGTGAACACGGGCAGCGAAATTACCGCTATAGCCGCTCTCCCCGCGATTTCCACTTTCGAGCCGAGTGCAGATTCCCCCGCATCGCGGGCACAATCCGCACAAAGCGTTGTTATGTAGCATATCGCCAGGGCTTTCAGGAGGATTTTCACAAGATTTCCGTCAATCCCCGCACTCTCGGAGAGTTCGTTTATCGCCCGAATCGAAGGAGCAACAGCAGACAATACAGCCCCCAGAATGACAATCCCCGCCGCAATGCTGATTCCAAGAGCACTCTCGGGCTTTATCTGCCGCACAACCACGCACAAAACAACCGCCAGCATCCCAAATCCGCAAATCGTTAAAAAATCCATTCAACTTCACCAATTTTACCACAGCCCGAACACATTCCGAACAGTATTGAACAATTCCTTCAATGCGGGAATAATCATCATCAATACGATAATAAGCCCCGCCACATTCAGCATCACAATCTGCTCGTCATGGTCGGTCTTTTTGAGAATAAGATTGAGTATCGCAACGATTATTCCCACCGCTGCAATCTTAAAAAGCAAATCTATTTCCATATTGCCCTCGCATTATCACAGAACAAGCACCGCACCTGCCGCACCGCACAGCACTCCCACACGGACAAGGGCTTTTCCCTTGCGTGAATACTCCGCCTCGGCACTCTCCCGCAGTTTGGAAAACCGCTCGGTGTAGAGCTCCAGCAGCTGCAGTTGTCCCTCGCTGTCCGATGTCCCGAATGACGTTCCCAACTCCCGCAAAAGTGCGGTTTCTTCGAGCTTTGGAGAGAGTGTGGAACACGCTCTCTCCCACGCCTCCCGCACATCACAGCCGCTCTCCATCTCCGTTATAACCGCACCGGCAAAAATTCCCGATTGCTTGCGAATAAGCTCGTCCAGCATTGGTACGCGAAAGCGTATCTCAATAGCGAAATCCGTCAGCATACACACGATTTCGTCCAGAAACTCCAGCCGCCTTTTCAGAGAGAAACTACGCCTTGCCCCCTCGAAAGCACAGCATAAGAGTATCAGCACAGCCGCTGCGATTCTCATACCGCCTCACCGCCCTTGTGGATAGTGGTGACCTTTCCCCGTTCCCCAAGAATTGCCGTGTAATCGAAAAGCGGGACAAGCTCCCCGATATGCGGACGGTGCATAAGTTCCGAAACATTCCCTCCGTGTGCGGACGCTATCACCTTCACCCCGCAGAATAATGCCTCTTTAACAGCGTCCCCGTCATCTGCAATCTCGTCACAGATGATTACCTCAGGGCTCATCGAGCGGAGTGCCAGCATTATGCCCTCCGACTTACCGCACCCGCACAGCACGTCCGTATTCAGCCCGACATCAAGCGTGGGAGTTCCACCCACCGAAGCCGAAATCTCGTTTCTGCTGTCGATTATTGTAACCCGCCTTTTTTCTCCGAGTTTCCGTGCCAAGTCCCGCAGAACGGTGGTCTTTCCGCTCAGCGGCTTTCCTCCGATAAGCAGTGACTTCGGCTCGGCATATAGCACCCTTGCAAACAACTCGTCCGAACTACCCTGAACCTCGTGAGCAATACGAATATTCAGCCCCGAGATATTTTTCAAGAATTCGATTTTCCCGCCGTTTTTCACCGCAGTTCCGCAAATTCCCACGCGATGTCCGCCGTCCAGAGTAATAAACCCCTCTGCAATATCGCTCTGGAAACTGTGTACCGAATACCGACAAATCTCGGCAAAGCACTCGCCGATATCCTCCGCGGTCAGCACCTCGGAGCATACCCTCATATCGCCAAAAACATCTACCCGAACCGCAGGTCGCCCCGCCCTCAGACGTATTTCGATAATAGCTGAAATAGGCTCTGTTATGCGGATTTTCCGAAAAGTCTTCATCTTCAATACCGATACCATTTTCAAGTCCTCCCTTTTGTTTGTCCGACTTGCTAAAGGATATGACCGAGTACTTGAAAATAGAACATAAAATCGGAGGTGCTCTTTCTTACACCTCCGATTTAATTATTTTGTTATTCGATTTCAACGCTTATTTGATTTTTCAAAATTATAGAACGCACAATCTCCACAAACTCATCACCTGTTAGCCCGTTCGCGTCAATTCTGAAACCTACACCGTCAAACATAAATTCCGCATAAAGCAAACCTTTTTTCCCTTCCAGCAGTAAAACCTCGACGCCGCTTATTGTGGATTTCTTCATATCATCGCTTTCGACTATACAGCAAGTAGGAGGAATTCTGCCCTTGGCTACCTCAAGATTAAGAATCCTCGAATAATCTTCGTTGGAGTAGTACAACATCGTATTGTCCCAATATATTTCACCCTCTCCGCCATCTCTCTTATAGACGCCGTACTGAAACTCGGGATTTATAAGTGACAAATTTTCCGGAACATCGGGACGAATATCAGCTCCATAATATTGTAGCATTTCATCAAAGGTCATACTCACAAAATCTTCAACGTTTAAGCCGATATCTAACGCAGTATATCCCACATCAGCACTTTTATTTATTACGATTTTATCCTCTGCTTCGGTAGGGATACTATCATAGAAGTTATCGCTCCCAACTGCAATCGGCATTTTTGCAAAAAACCCGCTCAAAGCAATACCTACGCCCATCACCATAACCAATGCAGCCGCACAAACGGGCATTGCCACGCAAAAGGCGTTATGCTGTCGTATGGTTTTCATTGTTTCGTATTCATCTCTGCGTTTAAGCAAATCATGCGTTACTTCTTCATAGCTCTTCATAAATAAAGCCCTCCTTGTCAAGCTCCGATTTCAAAGCATTTTTCGCCCTATAAACAAGGTTCTTGACCTGCTGTGAGTTCTTCTTCATAACCGCTCCCGCCTCGGTGTTGGAAAGTCCATCAAAATAAATCAGCCACAAAATCTGCCGATAGTCGGTGTGGAGATTTTTCAACGCCTTATGCACTGCGATTTTCCGCTCCTCGACAATATAGGATTTTTCGAGATTCTGTTCATCGCCCAGAATTTCCTCCATATCCTCAATCGGAGAATCCGCGATTCGTGAATTGTGCCGTATGTAGTCAATCGCCACATTCCGTCCGATGGTGTAAAGCCATGTCTTAAACGTGTATTTCTCGCGAAACCTCGGTCTTTTCGTTATGATTTTGAAGAACGTTTCCTCCATCAATTCCTCGGCAACCGTGATGTTATTCACAAATCCGTTGAGATAGAGAATCAATCCGTCCTTATAGTCCCTCACAATTTCCGTCAAACCCTCGTCATCGCCATTAAGGAAACGGCGGTAGCTACTTGCACCGTTGTCCATCGTCCATCATTGCCCCCTTTCCCGAAAGGATTTTCCCTTCACCCCTTGAACGAATGAAAAGCCAAAATATCTCACCAAAATTTCAAAAAAGCGGCAAGAATTATCTCGCCGCTTTATTCAATCGTCAAAATTCTGCTTTATAATCAGCACCGTGCCACCCTTTGCGGTGATTTCCGCAAAGTCGCCTGCAACCTCGTTGCTCACCCCTATCGGATACGTATTTCGGAGAACATAGTCCTTGATACAATACTTCGCCCCTCTTATTGATACAGTTGGAGTACCCTCAAATGCAAACACCGACAAATATCCCTCAAATTTCGGAATTCTCACCATCTCGTCTATTGCAAAAAACGCCTCGCACCCGTCACCGTACAAAACGCCACGCTTTCCCTCTTTCCGCAGAGCACACAGCGTCTGTAAACTCGCGAACGAGTGGTCAAGCCGCCCGCCCAACGCACAGAACAGCCGAAATTCTCCGCACCCCTGCTCGATACCGACATTCACCGCAAGTGCAGTGTCGGTTTCGTCCTTCTCTGCGGGGGCGACAATCCGCTCCACACCATCGGGTACAGTACTCCTCGCACTGTCAAAGTCGCCAACCGCATATTTCGGAGTTATCCCCGCTTTCAGACAGTGGTCAAGCCCCCTGTCCGCCGCAATCACCAGACCTTCAACAAGTTCTGTCGGCAATTTCCCGCACGGAGCACCGCAAATTATCGAACATACTCTTTCGCTCATTTCAGTTCCCAATCGTTGATTTTGTTGGCTTCTTCAAACATACGCAAATAGCTCTCATATCGCCCGCGTGCAATTTCGCCGTTCTCCACAGCCTCTCTGACGGCACAACCGCGTTCTTTCACGTGAACGCAGTCGGAGAACTCGCACTTTTCCATAAACGGCCGAAACTCGCGGAACGCAAAACCCAGCTCGTTCTTCGGCAGCCTGCAATACCGCTCGGTGTCGACTGTCGAAAATCCCGGCGTATCCGCAATATAGCCGTCCTTCTTGTACAACTCCACTTGACGGGTAGTATGCCGACCTCGTCCCAGTTTTTTGCTGATATGTGCGGTTTCAAGATTAAGTTCGGGATAAAGCACATTCAAAAGACTGGACTTGCCCACTCCCGAATTCCCGATAAACGCTGCAGTCTTCCCCGAGATAAGGCTTCGCACCTCGTCTGCACCCTCGCCCGTGGTATTGTCCACCGAGCATACGGGTATTCCGATTTTCCGATATATTTCGGGATATTCCCCCGCCGACTTCAAATCAATCTTGGTGAAAACCACAACCGGCTGAATATCCTTGCTGTCCGCAATAGCAATCAGCTTGTCAAGAATAAAGCCGTTTACCGCAGGCTCCGCCGTGCTGTTCACAAACACGATTACATCGAGATTGGCAAGCGGAGGACGCACAAGATAATTCTTCCTCTCGCGGATTTCTGTTATTACAGGCTCCGCATTTTCGCCCCGCTCCACGGTCACATAATCGCCCGCCGCAGGGCTTATTCCACGATTACGGAAAATACCTCGTGCCGTGCATTTCACACTTTCTTCAAAGCCACCAAGGGCATCTACATAGTAGATGCCCCCGACTGCTTTTGTAATTATACCTTCAAAAGCGGATTTCTCCATATACACCTCAATCGTTTGAATCAGAAGATGTGCTTGAATTAGACGAATCGGTTTCGTTAGGCAGCGTTATAAAGATTCCGCTGTTCTTGTACTTCTCCGTCTGCGTAGGAGGATTGGTCGAGAAATCAACCTCAATCTCGACATACTGTCCTTCCTTATTACTTGCAACAGAGCGTACCATAATAACCAGTGTACGCTTCTCATTGCTCTTTCCTACCAAGTCGTACTTTATTGTTCGAGCGGCGGTGATGCTGATATCACGTTCTTCTTTCTTTGTGAGAACTCCGTCCTCATAATAAGTGAACTCAAACCTACCCTTAAGTCCAACCGGCAAGGCAAGGTTAATGGTCGAAGACACCGACGGAATAATACCCGAGCTTACAGTAAGCTCGACCTCGGTGTTTCTGTCAACAAACACACCAACCTCGATACTCTGCTCAAGAACGGTGCCCTTCTCCGTTTCACTCGGAACTTCCTTCTGAATAGGGATAAGGTGGTACTCGTTGCAAAGCTCCAACGCCTCTGAAAGCGGCATATCCGTAAGCTTCGGCATCTTCATCGAATTGTTCTTCGGGCCGACGCTGACAGTGAGAATAACCTGGCTTCCCTGCTCCGCTGTTTCGTGTGCGGGAGGAGTCGTCCTTATAACGTGTCCCTTCGGAATATTCTCGTCATAGTCGTAGGTTCTCGAAACGCGGAATCCGTCTTTTCTCAGCTGTTGTTCAGCCGCCGCGTCACTTCTGTTTGTGAAATCCTGAATTTCAATACGGCGAATACCCATGCTGACCTTAACAACAACCGAAGAACCCGCCTTAACACGTCTGCCCTCAGGCTGCTCCTGATAGAAGATTTCGTTGGGAGTAACCTCGCTCCACTCCTGCTGAGGAACCAGTGTAAGCGGCGAGCCATCTCCGCCGTACATCGAAACCGCCTGTTCCCAGGAAAGGCCAATCAGATTAGGCATAGCGAATTCGCCATTTGTAACTACAATGCCGTTCTGCTCGGTGTAACTCGAATCATTCGGCGTTTCAAACGCGTCAACGACCAGCTTCAGCACTAAGAATACAGTAGCGATTACAAACGCCGCACCCACCGCAAAGAGAATCGGGATAAGCGGGCTGCGTCTTTCCGCATACTCTTCCTCATCATCGTCATCATAGTAGTCATCATCGTCGTAATAATTCTCGTCGTCAAGATTTTCGTTCTCCTGAACAGCCTTACGGCGACGCTGCGACTCCTTTTCAGCCACAGGATTCGGGGAATCCAGATATTTTGCCGTGCCGTCTGTAGAGTTGTACTTATAGTCAAAAACTATTCCGGGGTTCTTTTTAAACTCCTCAAGATCGTTTATCATCTCGCCGGCTGTCTGATAACGTGCCGCCGGATCCTTCTGCATCGCCTTAAGAACAATCTGTTCCATTCCCTCGGGAATAGTTTCATTAATTTCCGAAGGCTTTTTTGGGGTACTCTGCATATGTTTAAGTGCGATTGCCACAGGGGTATCGCCATCAAACGGTTTCTTTCCCGTGAGCATCTCATAAAGAGCGACGCCAACGGAATAAATGTCGCTTCGCTCATCGGTAATATCGCCGCGTGCCTGTTCAGGGCTGATATAATGTACCGAGCCAATGGTTTTCTCGGAAACTGTCTTGTTATTTTCACGATTAAAGCGTGCAATGCCAAAGTCCATGACCTTGATGGTGCCGTCACGCAACAACATCACATTGGAGCTTTTAACATCACGGTGAACAATTCCCCTATCGTGTGCGTGCTGAAGTGCTTTAAGCACCTGCACAGTGAAGTGCAGAGCGTCACGCCATTTAAGCACACCCTGCTGCTCGATATAGTCCGTAAGGGTGATACCGTCAACGTACTCCATCACGATAAACTGCACCTTTTCGGTAAATCCCACGTCATAAATCTTCACTATATTCGGGTGGGACAGCAGTGCAATTGCCTTGCTCTCATTGCGGAAACGGCGAAGGAACTCGTCGCTGCCCGCAAACTCCGTTTTAAGGATTTTTACAGCGACAATTCTGTCCTCCTGTATATCACGTGCACGGTAGATATCAGCCATTCCACCTACGCCAATAAGCTCCAGCAGCTCATAGCGTCCATCAAGCCTTTTTCCGATATTGTTATCCATAAAACCGCCTTTTCCTCTTGTAGTTGCATATTAGCCAACCGACTCGCCGCATTTTGTCAATCCATCAAGCGAGCCGATTATTCAGATTACGTTAAAAACTATGCCAAAATCAAATAAAACGAGAAAATTTCATTCAAATCTTATGATACCACACTTTGCCCGAAAAGTCAAGCCACTGTGAGTATTATCTGTTTTTTTCCCAAACAAAACGCAAAACAAAACGTTTTTTTGTGTATCCTGCACCCTAAGAAAATTCCTTTTATTTGTTGAGAATGAAAGCAACCGAGATATTATCCTTTCCTCCATTGCCGTTCGCATAGCGAACCAGCTTGCCGCAGCAATCATCGGGCCTGTTGTCGAAACAAATATCAAGAATATCCATATCATCGCCGTAGGAAGAAAGCCCATCGCTGCACATCAGAATCATATCTCCATCGTTGAGCGGCAATTCATAGTAGTCGGGAATAACATTTGCCTCCGCACCGACAGCACGGGTAATCTTGTTCCGCTCGGGGTGGTTTTTAGCCTGTTCTTCGGTAATCTCGCCCCTATCCATCAGCTGCTGAACACGAGAGTGATCCTTGGTTATCTGGCGAATACATTCATCGTCGCCATCGACAAACAGGTGATACGCCCGCGAATCGCCGATATTGAGAATATACGCCATTCCCCCGAAAACGATAGCCACAACGCACGTAGTACCCATAACCTGATGTACCTGCAAACGAGATGTATCCCAAACGGAACTATTTGCGGCAGCAGCCGCAGTAACGAGAAGATTGCGAATAGAATTGGCACTCATATTCTCGTTGAAATTCTCACGAATCCGCTTTGAGATAATGTCAACCGCCATTTTACTTGCAGCACCACCCTCACTCTCACCGCCCATTCCGTCGCATAATACAGCGGCACACGCGGTTTTTGAGAGCATTTCACCCCAAACGCAGTCCTGGTTTTCTTTTCGTTCAAGACCTATATCGGTTTTGGTAAAAATCTTCAATAAATCACGACCTTATCAGTATCAAAAAATTTTGTAAAAACAACTCTGATTTGGCTCAACCATGCCAAATTAACATCTTTTGCAGATATATCATCAAGCCTGTTCTTTAGAAAGACTGTCCCGCCTTAACTGACCGCATGCGGCGTTGATATCAGAACCCAGTGTTCTTCGGATTGTAGCGTTGATTCCTGCGTCCATCAGCCGCTTCTGGAATCGCTGTGCATAGCGGCTTTTCTTAAAATCACGCTCCGCAATCTCGTTTATCGGAATGAGATTGACGTGGCAGTTTTTCCCGCCGAGAAGCGAAATCAGCTCGTCCGCTGATTCATCAGTATCATTAACGCCCTCAATCAGCGAGTACTCAAAAGAGATTCTCCGACCTGTCGCCTTGAAATAATCGTCACACGCTTTCATCAGCGTATCCAGTGGGAATCGCTTGTTAATCGGCATAATCTCCGAACGCTTCTTGTCGTTCGCCGCGTGAAGCGACACGGAAAGCGTAATTCCCAGCTTCAATTCTGCCAGCTTGTAAATCTTGTCCACCACTCCGCAAGTCGAAAGCGACAGATGCCGCAAACTCATTCCCTCGCCGTTGGAATTAAGTATTTCGAGGAATTTCAGCACGTTGTCGAAATTGTCCAGTGGCTCACCGATTCCCATCATCACGATGCTGTCAACGTGCCTGCCGCTGTCGCGTTCTGTTTCGTAAATCTGACCGAGCAGCTCGGAAGGTTCCAGATTTCTCACCCAGCCCGCAATCGTTGATGCACAAAACCGACAGCCCATCTTGCACCCTACTTGCGAGGAAATACAAAGGCTGTTTCCGTGCTTGTATTCCATAAACACCGACTCTACAAATTCGCCATCATGAAGCTCATATAGATATTTTACCGTATTATCCAGTTCACTTACAAGTCTTTTTTTTATTTTTAGTGAATTTATATAAAATTTTTCGTCAAGTTTTGTGCGAAAAGCCGCCGAAATATTGCTCATCTGCAAAAAATCTTTTACTCGTTTCACGTGCAGCCAGTCATAAACCTGCTCCGCACGAAATTTCTTCTCGCCCATTGCAATTATCTGCTCTGTCAATTCCGCCTTAGTAAGCGAAAGTATATCCGTTTTCTCCAAAAAACCACCCCAAAAACATACGTTTTCCTATTATTTACAAATTGCCAAATGCCGCTCTGTTAAGCCACATTGAAGAGAAAAATCACGCTTCTTTTGAACGTCTGAATGACGCAGTAAAGAATCCATCTCCACCGTCCTCGTCCGGAAAATAAGTTCGCATATAACTGTTAGCCGCCCCCTCATACGGCACCGGCTGAACAATCGGTGAAAACTCGGGATGTTCCGCAGCAAACGCCTGCACCACATCATCATTCTCCGCCTTTGAGAGCGTGCAAGTCGAATACACAAGCGTTCCGCCCGGCTTCACATACTGTGCCGACACCTCAAGAATACGCTTCTGCAGTACGGGCAGCTCGTCAAATTCGTGTTCGTCCTTGTACTTGATTTCGGGTTTTCTGCGAATAACGCCCAATCCCGAACACGGCACATCACACAGCACCCTGTCCGCTATCGGCATTTCCTCATTGAATCTGGTAGCATTATTGACTCGAGCATCCACTATATTAAGCCCCAGTCGCTGTGCACCCGAATTAATAAGCCCCACACGCTGCTCATACAAATCCATCGAAACCACCTTGCCGTGATTTCCCATAAGCTCTGCCATTGTAAATGTCTTCCCGCCGGGAGCCGCACAGATATCCAGCACCGTTTCATTGAGAATAGGACGCAGCGTCAGGCAGCACAGCTGACTGGAAATATCCTGTATATGGAACAAACCCGACTTAAACGCCTCAAGCTGCTCAATATCCCCCGCATTTTCCAAGCGGATACAGCCGGGCAATCTGGCATAAACAGAGGCTTTGACGCCCTCTTTCTTGAGTTGTGCGACAAGCTCTTCCTCATCGGTTTTTGTGGAATTCACACGTGCAAAGAGGGGCGGTGCACCCAGCGACGCTTTCAGTGCCTTAACAGCATTTTCCTCGCCATACTCCTCACTGAATTTCCTCGCAATCCATTCCGGACAAGAATATTCGGTAGACAAGCGTTTCACGGTATCCATACCGCTGTAGTCCACAACCTTACCATTACGTGCAAAATTGCGTAACAAACCATTCACAAAGCCCTGTGCTCCGAACAGCTTCATTCGCTTGCAAAGTTTCACCGACTCATTCACTGCCGCACTATCCGGCACAGACGGCATATACATCAGCTGATAAATGCCCATTCGCAAAATATGAAGTGCCTCGGGCTGAATCTTGTTAAGCGGTACTCTGCTGTTCTGCGAAATGATGAAGTCAAGCGTCATTTTCCGCTCGGTTACGCCATAAAACAGTGCAGCCGCAAAAGCCCTGTCACGTTCTGACAAGTCCTGCTCATTGAGTGCGGAATTAAGCAGAATATTTGAATATGAATTGCTGCTTTCCATCTTCAGCAGCAAATTTAACACAGTAAAACGAGCGTCAGCCATAAATTTTCCTTTCGTTGAAACGAACTAGAAGCGGAAAATCCGCACTTACTCCCCCAGAACG
>JBJESA010000168.1:0-10816 GCA_051882535.1 Oscillospiraceae bacterium | reverse complement strand
AGATCATCGGCGACCACACCGATATGTATGCGCAGGCGTACTTCGCATACGACTCAAAGAAGTCAGGCGGCGTTACGATCTCTCACCTTCGTTTCGGTAAGTCACCTATCAAGTCAACTTACTTTGTAAACAAGGCAAACTTCGTTGCTTGCCACAACCCCTCCTACATCGACAAGTACGATATGGTTCAGGACGTAATCCCCGGCGGTTCGTTCCTGCTCAACTGCCAGTGGACAGTTGATGAACTCGACGAGAAGCTCCCCGCTCCCGTTAAGGCTTACATCGCTAAGAACAACATCAACTTCTACATCATCAACGCTATCAAGGTTGCTAAGGAAATCGGTCTGGGCAACAAGACCAACACCGTTCTCCAGTCTGCATTCTTCTCCATCGCTAACATTATCCCCGCTGACGAGGCTATTGACTACATGAAGAAGGCTGCTTACAAGTCATTCGCTAAGAAGGGCGAGGACATCGTAAACATGAACTACGCTGCAATCGAAAAGGGTGCCGGCGAGGTTATCAAGGTTGACGTTCCCGCTTCTTGGGCTAACGCTGAGGGTGAGCTTGCACAGCTCCACTTCGAGGGCGATAACAAGTTCCTTATCGACTTCGTAAACAATATTCAGGTTCCTGTAAACGCTCAGCGCGGCGACAAGCTCCCTGTTTCTACATTCGTAGACATCGCAGACGGTACATTCCCGCAGGGTTCTGCTGCATTTGAGAAGCGTGGTATCGCAGTTGACGTTCCCAAGTGGATTCCCGAGAACTGCATTCAGTGTAACAACTGTGCAATGGTATGTCCTCACGCAGTTATCCGTCCGTACATCTACACTGAGGAGCAGGCTGCAAAGCTTCCCGCAGGTACTGCTGTTAAGGACGCAACCGGAATGCCCGGTATGAAGTACACCATGACAATCTCCACTCTCGACTGCACAGGCTGCGGCGTTTGTGCAAACATCTGCCCCGCAGGTGCAAAGGACAAGAGCAAGAATGCTCTGGTTATGTCCCCCATTGATACTGTTATGGATCAGCAGAAGATTTTCGACTACGCAGTAGCAAACGAGAGTGCAAACGATGCAGCTGTTGAGAAGTTCAAGGAGAGCACTGTTAAGGGTGCACAGTTCAAGCAGCCGCTGCTTGAATTCTCCGGTGCTTGTGCAGGCTGTGGCGAAACTCCTTATGCTAAGCTCGTTACACAGCTCTTTGGTGACAGAATGTACATCGCAAATGCTACAGGCTGCTCTTCCATCTGGGCAGGTTCTGAGCCTTCGACTCCTTACACCACCAATAAGGAAGGCAAGGGTCCGGCTTGGGGTAACTCCCTCTTCGAGGATAACGCAGAGTTCGGTCTTGGTATGTTCCTCGCTCAGGATACTCTCCGTACCAGAGCACAGAACAAGCTGAAGGAAATCGCTGCTCTTGACGGTCACGAGCAGGCAAAGGCTCTCATTGACGAGTATTTTGCAACCGCTAATGACGGCAAGGCTAACGCAGTAGCTACCAAGAACCTTGTAAACGCTCTTGAAAACTGCCCGTGTGCAAATGAGCCTCAGGTTGCAGAGGTTCTCAAGCTGAAGAATTACCTCTCCAAGAAGAGCCAGTGGATCTTCGGCGGCGACGGCTGGGCATACGATATCGGTTACGGCGGTGTTGACCACGTTCTCGCTTCCGGCAAGAATGTAAATATCCTCGTATTCGATACCGAGGTTTACTCCAACACCGGTGGTCAGGCTTCCAAGGCTACAAACATTGGTGCAGTTGCTCAGTTCGCAGCAGGCGGTAAGGACGTTAAGAAGAAGGATCTCGCAGGCATCGCAATGAGCTACGGCTACATCTACGTTGCACAGATTGCTATGGGTGCTGACAGAAATCAGTGCTTGAAGGCAATTGCCGAGGCAGAAGCATACGACGGACCTTCGCTGATTATCGCATACGCTCCTTGTATCAACCACGGTATCAAGGGCGGTCTGACAATCGCTCAGCAGGTAGAGAAGGAAGCAGTAGAGGCTGGTTACTGGCATCTGTTCCGCTTCAATCCTACTCTCGCAGATGAAGGCAAGTCTCCGTTCACTCTCGACAGCAAGGCTCCTACAGGCGATGTAAAGGCATTCATGATGAGAGAAGTACGTTACAACTCCCTCGTTCGTGCTAACCCCGAAAGAGCAGAGAAGCTGTTCGACAGAGCAGTTAAGAACTTCAAGTCCAAGTATGATCACCTCGTTGAACTCGACAAGGCATACAAGGAAGAGTTCGAGAATAAGTAATTCCTCGGAAGTGCTATTCTAAACATAACGAATGCGGCGTCGAAAGACGCCGCATTTTTTCAGACTGTCGATAAAGCCCCATCTGCGTCGTCAGCGGCACCACGGTAGTGCAAACACGATGTTTGCAGATTGCCCGAAAAGGGCGGCAAGGATGCCGCCCAACAGAGGGTAATCAAAACAAAGCCTAGCCGTGGTGTCGCTTCCTAGCATCTGGAGCTTTCTCGCCAGTCTTTTTCACTTTTTTGCCAAGCTGAAATGCGGTGTCGAAAGAAGCCGTATGAAAACAAAAAAGGGACGCATTCAGCGTCCCTTTTTTCAACTAAAACATCTTCGTTCCCTTAGCGGCAGCACGAATTTCCATAACTCCCGTTGCCGGATAGAACAACTGCGTCCGTCCGTAGTCAAGACCGCAGTCCTCGGCCAGAATCGGAATATTATTCTCACTCAAGAACTTCTTTACCGCCTTGACATTGCGTTCGCCGATATTAAACTTTTCGTTCGCAATCGAGAACATTGTCGCCCCGCCTGCAATTTTAGCGGTAAGCCGCGACTTATTAGCACCAAGAGCCACCATCTGCTGAACCAACAGCGGAAGTGCCTTATCTGCAAATCTCAACGGTGCAGTCTGTGTGGACAACTCGCTGCTTTCAGGAAGCATAATATGCGACAAGCCACCCACTCCGGCAACATTATCCAGCAAACATACTCCCACACAGGAGCCAAGTGCATATGTAACCAGTACATCAGGTGCTTTGCAGACTTTCAAATCACCAATTCCAATTGTAATATTTCCCATTAGAATACACCGAGCTTTTTCATCAAAATATCAAGCGACTCTACGGTAGGAATCAAGATAATATTCGAGTTGATGTCTACCTCGTCGATAACAAATCCGTCATTTATAAAGAGAACGTGTTCGCCCACCTCTGAGAACTCAATCATAGGTGCATTCATAATCGCACCCATCATATCAACCGTCATAGAGGGAACGCTCATATCGATTGTAAGCCCCGTAAGCGTAGAAACCGCTCCCAGATACGAACCCGCCATAATATTGCCCATTTCCTTGATAGCGGAGAAGTCATTCTCGTCCAAATGAACCACATTGACGTCCTCTTTCCCAAGGAAAGTGCTAAGAACAACCTTAGCGAAAGTATCCTCCAGCAAGAACATAATCATTCCGCTGATATCGCCCGACAGCGAAACAAGAATACCTGTAATAACCTTTTCAGGCCCGCCCATCTCGTCGATAACCGACTGATAGTCCAACACGCGTACATCAGGCACGTGCATCTCGATGCTCTTGCCCAGCATCTGCGACAATGAAGACGCCGCACTTCCCGAGCCAATATTTCCTATCTCTCTCAAGCAATCAATTGCCACAGGAGAAAGTTCGTCATAATTCTTTAACATAGTATTTCCCCCCTCTAACGTCCGAAGCCATCAGGGTGTTTTGGTTTATCGAAGATTATTTGCAATCCTAGCCAACTCGTCCGAGGTAGTAACCACACGCGAGCTGAGCTGATATGCACGCTGCGTTTCAATCAGCTTTACCATCTGCGTTGCGAGGTCAACATTGGATACTACCAGTGTTCCCTGCAGCTTTACAGCATTGGGATTAGCGACAGCGGCACCGCTTCTCTCCGTTTCGAGATAGCGATTGGTGCCCATAGCCTCAATACCATAAGGATTAGGGAACTCAAAAACGCCAATCATCTGATTTAGTTCGCCCCAGTTTACCTCGCCTCTTTTTCCATCTCCGGTGGTTTCAAACGGTACTACAATGCGGTTCTTCTCGAAGTCAAGAACATACTCGCCCGAACCCGACACCAAATACCACACAGCATCGCCGTTTTCATCGGTAAGCTCGGGGTCCTGCGTCATCGCAAACGCACCGTCACGGGTGTAGTTTACATCACCCCATCTATCCTCAACCGCGAAGAAGCCCTCTCCCGCGATACCGATATCAAGCAATCTGTCGGTATACTGGAAGTGCGACTCGCTGAACAGCAAATCGGTCTTCTGAATGTATGCACCATGACCCGTCTGCCAATCGTCCTCGGGACGTCTGTAGGTTTCATAGATACAGTCCGCAAAAGACGGACGAATCTGCTGGTAACCCACTGTATTGATATTCGCGATATTATTGCCGTATACATTCAAAGCCTGTGCTTGAGCAATCATCGCACTCTTTCCGGTATGGAAGGATATATTCATGGTATCCGCCTTTCTCTATTATGCCTTCTTGCAGAGGTTGTTTGTACCCTGATTGAGTCCATCAATCAGCTTCAGAATAGTCGAATTCGCTTCATACAGTCTGTTTGTTTCAACAAGCATATTCAGCTCGTAGTTCCAGTCGACATTGGAGCGTTCGAGTGCACCTTGAACGATGTCGAAGCGTGTTCCCTCGGGAACAGGCCCCGCTTCCACACTGGAGAACATATTCACGCCAAACTTCTTGACATCTGCCTCCGGATCAATATAACTCAGAAGCAATTTGTCGATTGCAACGCCGTCTTGATATATCGTGCCGTCTACATCAATGACGAAATCCTTGTTTCCGAGGTAAATCTCGCCATTTTCGCCCAGCACACGTCCCGAAGTGGACGCACAGAGGTAACCCTCGTCATCTAACTCCCAATCACCATTGCGGGAGAGCATTGTTTCACCGTTGTAACCGGCGATATTGAAATAAACATTACCGTTTATCGCCACATCGAAAGGATTCTCGGTGAACTCGAACGTTCCCTGCTCCAAATCGGTGTAGGAAGTATCCACATAGCGGTGGGAGAATGTACCCGACAACTCCTCGCGGTGCTTTACAAGAGCCATCTGCTCGTGGAATGTATTCACCAGAACGGTATCACGCTTATAGCCCGAAGTGCTTACATTGGCTAAGTTGTTGCCAATGGTATTAAGCTTTCTCTGAGCCAGAATCATACCGTTTGACGCGTAATAAAAACCTCGGTTCACTGGCACTCTCCTCCTTTAAAGTAAGGCGACAACTTTGCTTTCAACAGCAAAATCGCCTTTGTATGGATCTGACACACTCTGCCCTCTGTCACTCCGAGTACCTTTGCAATGTCAGAATACTTCATATTTTTATAGTAATACAGAATGACAACCTGACGCTCCTTGTCGCGAAGTTCTTCAATCGCAGAAGCCACGACCTTACGCATTTCATCGTGGAGAAGAGCCCCGTCTGTGGGGTTATCCATCGCAGGTTCGTCTATATTGTCCTCGTACAGCAGCTCCTCGAAAGACATCACAAGTGCCCCCGAGCAATCCGCCATATTCTTCAGAAGACGCTCTTCGGAAATGCCGAGATGCTTCGCCAATTCCTCATTTGTGGGCATTCTCCCATTTAAATTATACAACATACTGTTCGCTTTGTCAAGCTGTTTAGCAAATTTTCTGATGTTGCGGGGAACCCAGTCCTGCTTTCTTATATAGTCAATAATCGCACCTTTTATCTTGATTGTAGCATACGTTTCAAATTTCGCACCTTTTGTCGAATCGAAACTTTCAATTGCGTCCATAAGAGCGATAACACCCTCGTTTACCACATCGTCAGGTTCGCTGAACTTGATGTACATATTCCTCATAGACATCGCACAGGAACGCACCAAGCCCATATTCTTGAGAACAATCTCATTTCGCAGTGCAATATCGCCGTTCTGCTGATACAGCACAACTTGCTCTGTGTTGTTGAATTCAGAACTCACGATTTACACCCCCTAATGAAATCTGCTCTGTTATCCCGCCATTACCCTCGTAGAGAGGGAAATATTACCAATCGCCTGAATCTGAGCCGAAGCATCAATCTCGCTGTACGACAATACCGTAATATTCGAGATGAACTGCTCTGTCAGCTTTTTGAAGTATATTCTTACAACGGGCGATGTCAAGACAATAACAGTAGGAATAACATCTTTAATCTTATCTATTTCTTCGTTTGTGGCGTTGACGATATGCTGAATCATATCGGGTGCCATTGCAAGATAACTTCCCTGCTCGTTCTTCTTGACGGAGCTTACTATCATATCCTCGATTTGCGTATCCAGAGTGATTACACGAAGCGAATTAGCCTCCGCAAAGCGGTGCGTAATAGTACGCTTCAGCGACTGACGCACATACTCTGTCGCAATATCTGTATCCTTGAGAACATTGGTATGGTCGCCCAGCGTTTCGAGAATTGTCTCCAAATCCCTAATCGGGATACCCTCTTTAAGGAGATTAGCCAGAATCTTCTGCAAGTAGCCGACCGATATCACCTTCGGGATAAGGTCGTCCACAACAATCGGGTTCACCTTCTTGATATTCTCCACCATGGTGTTGACATCTTGACGCGAGAGCATTTCATACGCATAACGCTTCATTACCTCGCTCCAGTGGGTAATCATTACGGATACGGGGTCGATAAGCGTATATCCCGCAACGTCCGCCATAATCTTCTTATCCTCGGAAATCCATTTTGCAGGGAGTCCGAATGCCGGTTCCACCGTGTCGATACCGTCAATATCGGTGGTAACATCTCCGCTGTCAAGTGCAAGATAATGGTCTACGAGAATTTCGCCCCTTGCGACTTCCTCGCCCTTTATCTTGATAATGTATAGGTTCGGGTTGATTTCGGGATTATCCGTCATTCGTACAGACGGGATAACCATACCCATATCCATTGCAAACTGCTTACGGAAGATTACTACACGGTCAATGAAATTACCGCCGCTCTTCTCATCAACGAGCCTCAGCAAGCTGTAGCCGAATTCCATTTCAATCGGCTCTACATTCAGCAATTTGAATACATTGTCAATGTCGCGGTAATAGTCGTTGTCGGTCTTGGGCTTGTCAAGTTCCGCTTGCTCGGCTTTCAGTCGCTGGGCAAGTTCAAGCTCTGCCATCTTTTTCTTGTTTCTGTCAAGAAGAACAGCACCCGCTATCAGCATAACGCCCAAAATAAGCATTACATACCACGGGAAGCCGGGGATAAGCATCATCACAAGAACCACAATTCCCGCAATCAGCAGTACAAACGGCTGTGCAGTAAACTGTGCCTTCAAATCGGTCATCAAGCTGTCATCACTTGCCGCACGGGTTACAATCATACCGGTAGCCACGGAAATCAACAACGCGGGAATCTGCGAACACAGACCATCGCCGACAGTTGCCAGCGAATAGGTGTTGAGAATGGTCATAAAGTCGCCGCCATCGCGAATCATACCGATTACAACACCGCCAATGAGGTTGACAAGCGTTGTGATGATGGACATAATAGCGTCGCCCTTAACGAACTTCGTAGCACCGTCCATGGAACCGTAGAAGTCCGCCTCACGCTGAATATTGCTACGTCTGCGTTTAGCCTCCTCCTCGTTTATGATACCCGAGTTCAAATCAGCGTCAATTGCCATCTGCTTACCGGGCATAGCGTCCAACGTAAAACGAGCAGCAACCTCGGATACACGCTCCGAACCCTTGGTGATTACAATGAAGTTTACCAATACTATGATGATGAATATCAGAAAGCCGACAATCGCGTCACCGCCCATTACGAAGTTACCAAACGCCTTGATAACCTCGCCTGCATAACCGCTTGAAAGGATACCTCTCGTCGTGGAAATGTTCAGCGATAGTCGCAAAACTGTTGAAATAAGCAATACGGTCGGGAATACCGAAAATTCCAGTGCCTCTTTAATGAACATCGTCATTACAAGGATAATCAGCGACAATGCAATATTCAGCATAATCATAAAGTCCAGTATCCACGAGGGAAGCGGGATAATGATTGCCATAACTACAAAGATGATGAACAACACGAGTGAGTTGCTTAAAATCTTCTTCACCATTCCCACTGTATTGTTCACCACCTTTCAAAAATTCTACTTAAGCGTGAAGCGTCTTGTGCTTCTCCTTATATACTACCGTGAGGACTTCCGCCACTGCGTCATACAGTTCGTAGGGGATTTCCCGCCCAAGGTCGACCTGTGCATACAACGCACGAGCCAACGGGGGATTTTCCATACAGTAGACATCGTGTTCCTCTGCGATTTTGACTATTCTCATTGCAAGGTAATCCTTGCCCTTTGCCACCACCATCGGGGCTTTGTTCTTATCCTGATCATATTTTAAAGCTACTGCATAGTGAGTCGGGTTACGTACAACAACGTCCGCACCCGGAACGTCCTGCATCATACGCCTTGCAGCCATTTCCCTCTGCCGCTGCTTTATCCTGCTCTTTATCTGAGGATCTCCCTCAGTCTGCTTGTATTCGTCCTTGACTTCCTGCTTGGACATTTTCAGCTTCTTCTCATAGCTCCACCATTGGAACAGATAGTCGCCCGCCGCCACAAACACCAGCAGAACACAAATCAACATTACAACATCGTAAATTGCGAGTCCCGTATACGCAAGCCCCTGCATAATGCCCGCATTGGTCATAGCAATAATAGTGGGGAGCCTGTCCCTGATTTCGGAGTAAATCATCACTCCGATAACCGCCACTTCAATCAAGCCTTTTAGTATTCCCACCACAGCCTGCATTGAAAAGAGCTTCTTGATTCCCGACAAGGGATTCAAGTTGGAGAACTTCGGCTTTAACGCCTTCATCGTGAACAAGCCCTTAGTCTGTGCAATCGTCGGAATAACACCAAGTATCAACGCCGCAGCCATTATCGGTCCAACCACGCAGACAAACACCGTTATAACATCTATAAACAGCGGCAAAATCGTTTCGGAATTTACCTCGTATGTACCCAGATTCTCGAAAGAACGCTGGAAATACGACAGCAAATTCTTCACTATAAACCCCGCCATTATCCGCACAAACGCAAATATGCCGAGTACCGAAGCCGCAACACCTATCTCTTTCGATTGAAGGACAGTTCCCTCTTTGCGAGCGTCATTTCGCTTTTTCGTCGTGGCTTTTTCGGTTTTTTCTTCTCCTGCCATTGCTTACTCCTCTATTTTACATCAACCGAAAGCCAATCTCTCAAGCCTGAAACCCTAACACAGCAGCGACAGCACCACAGGATTGGTAAAATTCTTAACAAGTGCCTCTAAATTGTCGAAAAGCAGCCCCGTGAGCATCTCGATAAACTCACCGACAACACCGCAGCTCGCCGCCAGCACCACAAATCCCACCAACATTTTCAGCTGAATATTCAGCACGAACACATGAATTGTGGGAACTGCTTTCATCAGCACACCAACGCAGAACTCCGTTACAAGTTCTGTTATAATAATCGGCATCGCAAGTTTTAAACCAAGCTCCAACACCGATTGAAAAAACCTCGGTAATATGTAAAGCATATTGAGGTTGAACGTCGAATATCCAAGCGGAATATGCTCATACGAAACCGCGAACAATCGTATATAGCTCTCGTGAGCACCCACCGCAAAGAAATACAGTAAAAACCAGTGGCTATAGAATTGCGTCGTAACGCCGGCATTGCCATAGGTCGGGTCATAAGCCTTACCCATCGACAAACCAATCTGCATATCCACGATATCACCCGCCAAACCAAACGCCTGAAGCATCAGATTTGTGAATAATCCCAGAACAGCACCAACCAGCAATTCCTTTGCAAAATCGAACACAAACGGAAACAGCCCGTCCGGAACCACATAGTAGCTGTAGTCGCCCGCAACGGTTATCACCAACGCCAGAACGAATGAAGCACCCGCCTTTATTGTATTGGGAACACCTTTTCTGGAGAATATGGGGTTAAAACTAAAGATTCCCGTTACTCTTGCGAGAACCATTATCAAAACAATGAAGTTTGTTTGAATTATCGTCCAGATTTCAGACACGTCTTATTCCCCTATGCAAGCGGAGTTGTCGCCATTTTCTCAAAAATGAAATCAATGAAGTCAATAATCTCATTCGTCATCCAAGGAGCCATGAAGAACAACACCAGTCCTATACCGATAGCCTTAGGTGCAAAACTCAGCGTCTGCTCGTGAACCTGGGTAGCTGCCTGCAAAATAGCAACGATAAGTCCGATAATCATCGCAACCAGAAGCACAGGAAGAGCCAGTTTAAATGTAAGCATTAAAACCGCCTGCATTATCTCCATTACTTCATCTTGTGTCATACCTACTCCTTAATAATAACCAAGCCCTGCTACAGATTGTAGCTCGCCACAAGTGCGTCAATAAGTAAATTCCAGCCGTCTGCCAGCACGAAAACCAGTATCTTAAACGGCATTGAAATCATCGCAGGCGGCAGCATCATCATACCCATTGACATCAGCGTACTGCCCACAACCATATCAATAATCAAGAACGGCAGATATATCAAAAATCCCATCTGGAAAGCACGTTTCAACTCGCTTATTACAAATGTGGGAATAATAACCGTAATCGGGAGCTGCGTTTGCTTGTATTCCTCGGTCATTCCGCCTTCGGGGATTTCCGTTTTCGACAAATCAACAAAGAATTGGAGGTCATTGTTCGTCACCTGCTTGAGCATAAACCGCTTAAGCGGCACAACCGAACGTTCCAATGCCTCTTCCATCGTAATTTCTTCGTTTACGTACGGCTGATACGCCTCT
>JBJESA010000167.1:0-10929 GCA_051882535.1 Oscillospiraceae bacterium | reverse complement strand
GCTGCCGGAACTGTCGAAACGATTGCTGACAGAATGCTGTCGAACATAATCGCTCAAATTATTTCGCCAGTCTGAGTCTTTGATTATGCAGGATAATGTATTAAACTGATTATCGGACTTGCGATAAATCAGAATATTGACGTCAACAGTTACTTTGGGGAACACTTTCTCTCCCGAAAAGTCGATAAGCTGAACGGGATTGGTCTTTGTAACAAGAAAATTGCGCAAAGCTTCGCCATAGCCTGCCCTCATCCACTTGTTTGAGGAGATGTACGCAAGCATTCCATTTGGTTTAAGTAGCTTATAGGCAAGCTCATAAAACAGGCAATATATGTCGCCTGTTCGTGCGTATGTAGCATAATTCATTTTGGCAAGTGTGTCAGCACCTTTATGCATAGTCTGAAGCTGAATATAAGGCGGATTCCCGATAACGATGTCAAAACCAGTAAACTTGCCGTTCTCATCTATAACTTCCGGAAACTCAATTGCCCACTCGATAGCGTTTTCGAATTTGTTATCAAAATTCTTTTTATCATCAAGATGCTGCTGGGCGTCGTTGTAAAAGAGATTATCCTTGATCTGCCTTATCCTTGAGGTTATCTCTTTCTTTTTTGACTTATTCGAACAGCTTTTGTATTCCTTGACAGAAGTCCGATATTCCTTGAGAGTTTTTAGATCCGTAGGAGATACATCACTGGAGTTTTTATTTGATTTGATGATACTTTCGCCAACCTCAAAGTTAGCATAGTATGTTAAGGAATTGCCTGTTTTAATGTTGATGTCGATGTTGGGCAGAGTTTCCATTACACCGTTTTCATAATATGCGTTTTTCAGAAGTTCTATCCATAAGCGAAGCTGACAGATAGACACAGCGGTGACGTTGATGTCGGCTCCAAACAGACAGTTTTCAATAATTGTTCGTTTCTCGTTGAACAGTGTACCTTGTATTTCGCGGGATTCGTCACTTTTACGCTTGTATACAAATGGAGAGCCGTCGCCATAACGAACGCATAGTACATCATTTTCAACTCTAATTGAGCAGTCCTTTAGTAGCTTGTCTGTTCCATAGATAAAGAGTACCTCGCATTCTTTCTTTGCGGCGATCAAGTAATTCAGGACAGAAACTAAGAAATGTCCGGAACCTACTGATGGGTCACATATTGTAATAGAATTAATTATTTTATTTACTCTTTTTCTCTGTTCAAGGGTATCCAGCTTATTACGAATATCAGTTAATGATTTGCATTTCCATCCCATTTCGGCATTGATTCTGCTAAGTATAGTCTGCTCAACTGTTTCCTTCGCGAGATAATCTGTAATTACAGATGGGGTGTATGTTGAGCCGTCGCGATATCCGTTAAGCTTTTCAAAAATCAAACCAAGAACGGCAGCATCGAGAATTTCACGAGAGCCTGTTTCATCAACATTTGCTTCGTCCGATGCAAAGTTATAACTGTTCAGAAAGTCGATAATATAGGTGAGAATATCCGAATCCTTATTTGCTTTTTTACCAAGCACGGATGAAGGATAAATTCGGATAGGTTCATTTTTCAACTCACTTATCATTATTCCATTATGATATGAACCTTGCCCGGTTTCAACGTCCTGCTTTTCAAACAAAGAACTGTTAAGGTAGGGTATCTCTGCAAATCTGTTGAAGAAGTCGTTTTCTTCACGCTTCTGCTTGCCGAGTACCTCAAAGAAAAGACACTCCAAATCATCAAAACTCTGTATTTTTTCATTGTCGAGAATATGATATGCCGGTTCATCAGAATTGAACGAAATAAGCTGACCCTCAAATAGCTTTATAAACAGGAGTCTGTTTACCCAGATTATTACCAGTTCATATATGCGCTGGTCTATTTCCGACTCCGGGGTATCCTTTTTGTTCAGCAGTCTGTTTATCTGATGTGAAAGTGAATTCTTGATACCGGTATCTATTTCAACAACAACCCTGTTGTCCTTTTCAACCTCTTTCATACCCATTATGTAAAGAAGCTCGTGGTAGAACCTCTCATTTAGTTTATGAGGCTCATAATTGATTCTTATTCTGTTTTTTAAAAGATATCCCTGAGATAAAACGTTATATATTCCTGTAATTTGTGCTTTGGTTTTACTGGATTCCTCAGCATTGAAATAGATATATGAGAGCTTCTCGTTTATATTCATTTCATCAAAATACTGACGAAGCTCTTCGTAAAATGCAGAAGTATTATCTTTATAAGGTCGCTGCCCATTTTTATACTGATAGAAGGCGTGCTCTATTTTTCCATCGGTTATATCGTGTATTGAGTTAGCATCAAAGAGAAACCAGTTGAGTCCGTCAGTTACAACGAGGTGTCTGATCTGGCATTTTATAGAGATCATAGCTTTGGATTTGGAAATGTCAAGTGCACGTTCAAGGTAATAATATACTGCTTCGTGTAAAGCCTTCCGGTTCAGATGGCCCTCGGATATCATTTCAGACTTGTTGTACGGCGTTTTGGTTTCAATAATGACAAGCAGATTGCCGTTTTCTTTAATAGCACTATCGATGTTTCCGTCAGTATTGATAGAGAATCTAGCTTCACTATAGAAATTCATTCTAAGGAAATCGTTGATGATGTTCTTGATGTGTTCTTCATTTTCATTGTTTTGGGCAGCAGTCTTTATTTTATCAATATATGATAAGAGATTTGACTTGAACTTTGTGTAGTCATCTAACGATAACGCTTTCTTGGATAAACCGATTTTTGTTGCATCTGACAAATGAATTGCTGACATCTTGTTGTTCCTCCTGACGAAGATAAAGGTATATTTTTCCTAAGCATAATTATATCACAAACTTACAGTATAAGTCAAGAGTTTTGGTATCGTATTCATAATTATTATCTGCGTTGTTGAGAGATATGCTCCATTTTTGAATAAATCTTTCTCCTCATCACTTCTGACTCATTCCTTGCCTAGGCACTCTTGTTGTAGCTTTTTTCTCCGTGAATTATTGTGAAATAGTTTTGCTAAGTTCATATATTTTATAAGCTTCAGTATCCAAAATATCATTTGCTTGCTCTCTATGCAAAACAATAAAAGCAACAACTTTGTTGGCTAAGACTGGTTGCAGTCGCCTTATTAGGTTAAATTAAATAGCTTGGAACAAACGATTTTTACTCAATAGGCATAGGGTTATCGCTCATTCGCCCGATGCCACCGCTGCCTACGGGCATTGAAGCCTTGTCAAAAAGCTCGAACACTTTGACCTGCTTGTGGTCAGGGGACGCTAATTTTTTGATTCCAAGGGGCAAATAAATCTGTTCAACTAGTAATTTTCCCGCTTTTTACGTATTTCTTAAAAGATAAGAGCACAACCCTTTTTTCTCACGGCTGCGCTCTTGTTATTTATTCATTCATGTGGATTTTGATAAGTCTCTCGATGACTTGGGGCTTCATTCGCTTAACTCGTCCGAGTTCGTAATTCATCAAGGTGCGTTTGCCGATTTCGGCGATTTTTGCCGCTTCACTGAGCGTTAGTCCTGATCGCAGGCACATGCCCCTTAGCTGTTTGCCTGTTGTTAGTGTGCTATACTCCGTGGAGCACAGCATCGAATCGTTCGGTTTCTTGCAGCATGCCACTCTCATGCAACCCCGTACAGAGCGGATGAGTGCTGATTGTTGGCGGAAGAATATGTTTCCTTAGCGATGTTATTGCTAATCAAATAAAAATGTACTTCCGCAAGATTAAGCACCAACAGAATGATATGTCAATAAGCGACCCGATTGACTGCGACCTTGAGGGAAATTCTCTCACCATCGAGGACATCTTTGCGAGCAACATCAACGTTGAGCAGCTGACGGAACTGAAAATCGACTCGGAGAAACTTTATCGCTTCATTGAGGAGGAGCTTGACGACCGCGAGTGCGAGATTATCTGCAAGCGATACGGCGTGCGGAATATTGACGGCAGTCTTTGCAAGCCGATGACTCAGCGTGAAATCGCAAAGCAGCTTGGAATTTCGCGTTCGTACATTTCACGGATAGAGAAAAAAGCTCTCACCAAGCTCAACAAGAGATTTAACGAGCCGCATGACATTTGAGTGATCCGCAATCTTCAAGGGCACTATCCCACCGGCTCAGGCCTTAAGTTGTTTTTAGCCCTAGTCATTCGTGCCCAGGGCATCTCTTTTTATACCCCTTATATAAAGGATAGATGTGGCTAATAATGTTTGAAGGTTATAACGATATGGTTACGGTTAAGGAATTATTCTATATGCTCCGCATTGGCAGAAACAAGGCTTATGAACTATTGCGGAGCGACAGAATAGGTGCGTTTCGTGACGGCAGATTGTGGATGATTCCCAAAGAGGCGGTTATCGAATATATTAAGAAGAACAAGGAGTAGGGAACTTAAATCAGTCACGCAAAGACGTTAGCGGGATTGAAAATCAACCGTAAAGTGTTGCATAGCCGATTTTTAAAAACTTCCGGACAGGAAGTTTTGGCAGCCAAATTGGGAAAGTCAATAAAAACAGCCGTAAAGCTGCATTTTAGAAATATTTTAGCGGCTTTGCTTGCCTATTTGACTTTGGGTGGGAGTTGTGATATAATAATAACATCGACATATCGGAATTTTTGGAGGTTGATTATGGATTTCAAATTGTTACCATTAACTGACGTTGATGTTTCGCAATTTAAAAAAGATATGCAGGAAGCTTTTCAAAAAGGTGCTGCACAAGAATTTGCAGATATAGACGAAATAATTCTTTCTGAAAAAGACATTGATGAATCATTATCCAAAAAAAACGCTGCTGCATACAAAGCTTTAGTAAACGGCGAAATGATTGGCGGAGCGATTGTTGTGATTGATAGCGAAATACAGCATAACCACCTTGACTTTTTATATGTGAAATATGGAACGCAAAGCAAAGGTATAGGACAAAGAATGTGGAATGAAATTGAAAAACTGTACCCTGAAACTAAGGTGTGGGAAACGTGCACGCCGTATTTTGAGAAGAGAAACATACATTTTTATATCAACAGATTAGGATTTCACGCTGTAGAATTTTTTAATCCTCACCATAAAGATCCAACTATTCCTGATGATATGATTGGCGGAGATTATTTCTTTCGCTTTGTAAAATCAATGACTTAATGATAATTTGCTCTTTGCAAAATTTCAATTTATGCGTACACTTCTATAAAAGAAACGAACATAAAGCTGCGAGCCGCTGAACGTGAAAATTACCGTTTATCGGCTTTTTTATATGAGGAAGAACAAAATTGATTTGCAAAATACTTGACAAAAGCCACAAAACATTATATAATATATCTAATGATATATATCAGAAGATATATTGTGGGAGGAGAAGTATTATGCCACCGAAACAGAAAATAACAAAAGAAATCCTACTGGAGCACGCATTTGAAATAGTTGAGGAAAAAGGTATAGACGCTGTTACTTCAAGAAGCGTGGCAAAATTGGCAGGCTGTTCCATTCAGCCTGTATTTAGTCATTTTCCTACAATGGAGGAACTCCGTCAGGCAACTTTTGACTATGCCTGTAATAAATTTGTTCGGGAAATCCTTGCATTTGAGAAGATGCCCGATTTTCTTCCGAGAACTACAAAATGGGTGCTTGACCTTGCAAGAAATAAGCCTAATCTTTATCATATGCTGTACCTTTCAAACAGCTTCAAAGGGAACACCTTGCTTGATGTAATGATGGATTTTGAAAGCAATAAAAAAATGATAGCAAAAATGACAGAGCTTTACGAACTGGAAGAAGACGCCTGCAAGGATATACTTCTTCGGAGCTTCCTTTTTTTGATGGGAATAGGAACGATGATATGCGTAAATCATATGGATTTCAGCGATGAACAGGTTGCATTAATGATGAAACAAACTGTTGCCGATATGGTTCAGGGTGCGAAAGGGTGTGCGTTATGAGAAAAATCGGTTTAATAAAAGCACTCGCTCTTACAAGAAAGGCTAACAAAATGAGTGCAGCGGAACGAACAGCCTTACAACAGAAGCGTTTAAAAGAGCTTGTTTCTTATGTAAAGGAAAACAGCCCGTATTTTGCTGAGCTATACAAGAATGTTAATGAAAATACGCCACTGTCCGAAATGCCTGTTACGAACAAGAAGGAAATGATGGCGAATTTCGATAAGTGGCTTACCGACAGCAGTATCACCAAAGCAAAGGTTGAGAATTTTATGTCCGATGTTTCAAATGTCGGAACAAAGCTTGACGGAAAATATCTTGTCTACACAACATCAGGATCTACGGGAAATCCTTGCATTATGCTTTATGATGAAACAACAATAAATGTTTCTTCGGCAATCGGGGCACTCCGAAGCTTTGCACGAAAAGAGAATTTGACTGCATTTATTAAATCGGGCAAAAAAACTATGGCTCTTTTTGCAGATGGCGGCTTTTATCTTGGCTGTGGCTCTGTAAGATACAATCTTCGTAAAATGCCTTGGAAGAAAAAAGTAATGAGAACCTGCGATGTTCGAAAGCCAACTGATGAAATTGTGAGTATGCTCAACGAATTTAAGCCCTCTATGATAGGCTGTTATCCTACGGCTATGGAGGTTCTTGCGGCTGAACAGGAGCAGGGCAGACTTAAAATCAAGCCTGCAATAATAATGACAGGCGGCGAAAAGCTTAACGACGAAGTGCGTGAGCATTTGTCGGAGGTCTTTGGCTGTTACGTTCAGACAAATTATTCCTGTACCGAAGGCGGAACTATGGCTTGCGAATGCACAGAACGTCATTTCCATATAAATGATGATTGGGTTATTCTTGAAACCGTTGATGAAAAAAACAAGCCTGTTCCGTTTGGTACGCAATCTGCAAAGGTTCTGCTGACAAATCTGGCAAATAAAATCTGTCCCGTAATACGATTTGAAATCACCGACAGAATTGTTATGCACGACGAACCTTGTAAATGCGGTAATACAAGACCGTGGCTTACTATTGAAGGCAGAACCGATGATATTCTCTGTTTTGAAAACGGAGTAAGGATTGCACCAATGCTGCTTTACGCAATACTTAAAGAGGTACACGGAATTAATCGCTTTCAGCTTATTCAGCATAATGACGACTGTCTTGAGCTGCGGCTGATTGCCGATAATAAGCAAGAAATTTTTGCAGCTGCGAAAAAAACGGTCGAGGATTATCTTTCGAAAAATGGCGTTTCTACAGAGGTTTATCTTTCTGATGAAGCCCCTGCGGCACACCCTGTCAGCGGAAAATACAAGCATATTATTGCAAAAAAGTAATAGTTGAAGCTAAAACGGCATTGTAATGAAGCTGGTTTGAATTATCTGTTTAAATCCACCTGCAAATCATTGGTTCAGGCTATGCGAACCGTTGAAGATATCGGAAAAACTTTTCCGCCAAGTGTTACGAAATTGTTTATCCTTCGTATAAATAGACAAAACCCTATTTTTTAGGAGGATAATTATGATTAAGCCTACAGATTCTAAATACAAGAAATATGCCGATGTTGCCAATAACAGACCGGTAATTGAATCCCTTGAGGAACTTGAGAAGATTGCACTGGAACGTGCTATCGCTAATTACTTGAGTACGCAAAACGGACCTCTTAACTGGAATTCGGAATCCCCCATCGCTAATTACTTGGGTACGCAAGATGGACCTCTTGACTGGAATAAAGTAATTGATGAGCGGTTTAATCAGAACAGTGTTGTCGGATTCATCAATATGCGTACCTTCAATAAGGAACATCTGGTGCGTTCTACGCAAGTTACCGATATTTTTGAAATGCAGAATCGTCTTGACGATTATATTTCGCAGTGTGATGACCCTGTCAAGAAAACTCTGGCTATGGCTGTCAGAAGTGCGGCAGAGCCGATTTTCAACGATATTATCGAAGCAGATCTGAAGAATATTGTCTGGAAACAGGTTAGAGTATTCAGCGGTGACAATAATAAACAGTATGGAATACAAGTGTTAGATGAAGATTATTACATTCCCGATGATTTAACAAAAGATATAAATACTGATCTTAGTAATGAATTTTACAGAAAGCATGCAGCTAACAACGAAACCGATCTTGATGAATTGTCAAATGATAAAAAACTGGCACTTGTCTCAAGATATGTCAAGTCCTTTTTTGACAGGGAAGCTATGGAGGACGTTGACTTTGAGGATTATGCTGCTTCAGAGAAAGACTTCCTTAACTTACTGAAAGAATCGACAATCTTTTTTACCAACGCTGCTCTAAAAGGCGACAAGAACGCTGTCAAACAAATGAATGAGCGTGAGGCACGTGATTTCAAAGCACTTTCTTCGGCGGTTAAAGCGATGAGCGATGATGAGAAGAGCAGATATAGGGACGAAGTCGGCGGTTTCAAGAGCGGCGAGGATTATGCCGGAATAGATGTGTCCGTCAAGCACGACCACCTTGACCTTACTCTTATTAACAGCCCGATGATAGAGATTACTGCGGACGAATTCTTAGCCAAGCAGAAGGAAGGCACTCTTTCCCCAATGGAGATCGAGTGGGGCGAGGCAAGCGTTGACGCTATGGTGAAGTCGCTTTACACCGACGATGAGTATAGAGCACTTGTTCGTGCGGGCTATGACCCTGCGATGGGAATTATTGTTGATGGAAAACCGCTGGACTGGTTCAAAAAGCCTGACTTCAAGCTTAACCCAGATCCTTCCGTACCCCAAGTTCGTAATACTGCAAAGCTGAAGTGCGACGTGGTAGGAAAGGCTCTGAGCGGCTCGAAAATCGACGTATATAAGTTTGTTCCTGATGGTATTAACGGTTTTAAAAAGGGAGAAGCTGTCAGCGTAAAAACCGATCTGTCCATGAAGTACGAGGAACGTGGTTTCTTCAGATGGCTTCTTGAGTTTTTACATATTATCCCCTCTGTGCCTACCATTAAGGAAATTGTTGAGAAGGGAAACAAGGAAAACAGGGATTATCTGAAAACTGCGATGCCCGTAGAGAAGACTGAACCCGTCTATATCGATCTTGCTAATAAGGCACCTAAACCTTACGAATCCGATATTGCTAAACTGGCGAAAAGGGACGAAGCAGCGACAAGAATAATTGCAGGCGTGAATAAAGCAAAAGAGGAAAGCCAAGAGTTCGATAAGGACTTCTTTTCCGATGTTTTTGGCGTAGCTGACGTAAATGAAATTAATACGAGTGCTAATAATGCTTTTGGGTTTAATGATTACAATATTTTAGGAAAAGACAATGAAGGAAATGATAAATATCACAGTAACAGTATCTTAGACACAATGCACAGACAGGACTCCAGAGTAAATTTGGCTATCCTGTACGGTATGACCTGCGGTCACTCCTTCGATGAAATGATCGAAAACTCACCCGAAGGTGCTGCTCGGCGCAAGGCAGCTGGCAGAGCGTTTGTTGAGGAATTTTCTGTGGATGACTATACCAAGTTTATTGGTGATAATAAACTCGAAAATAACAATGCCGGAAAAAAAGCGTACCTCAACTATGTTTACGATAAAAAGGAAAAGCTTGAGAAGTTCACTTTGAGGGGAGTCGAGGCGATTTCGCGTGAGCCTGTTATTCGTCTTGACCCATTTGACCACACACAGTTTTCTGCGAATTATAATAAGTACAATAGATTTGCTTCAATGGTAGGCGATTTTTATCAGTCAGTCGCTCCTCTTAAAAAAACCGCTGTGGTTTCCACACCTGAAACGAAAGCTCTCACTGATAGATCCGCTGTTGTTTTTAAATATATGGAATCAAAGATATATCCTATATTGAACCATTGTTACTGTGCACGTGCGTACGGCGGATATATGAGAAGCAAAGCTTTTGTTGTTGTTGACCATACCGCGATAAACCGTCAGGGAGAGGAAAAAGATGAACTGGACAATTTTTACAGCAAAATTGACCCCATCACGGTAAACCTTCAGGCAGAGGCAAAGGCTGCACTGGACATATATCACCTCAAAACTGTGAATTGTAATACTTACGCTGATATTATGTTTGATGAAGAGATGAACATTTCTCTCTCCACGCTTACTGGTCAGGCAAAAAACTGTGCTTATGAAAATAAGATAGAGCCTGCTAAACGGTCACTTGAATATTATCTGCCCTCCGAAAACAGAGACATATCCCCAATCGTTATTAATGAACCTAGGAATGAAATGATATCTCATGGTTTTTTAAAGAATTTCCTGGATGAACGTTTTAGAGCAGAAAATGCGTACGAAGACAGCGTCGATGCAATGAAGTGCTATATTGATACAGAAAACGTGTTGAACAACGGTGGCTTGGTTTCAGAGGCGTTTGATAAAATTGTTGAAGAGGATAACCTGTATAAACAGTTTCGCGATACCTTTGTCACCTTTGATAATCTTGTCAATGAAGAATTAAACGCTGCCGAAGCAGCGAAGGGCAACGAAGCAGCAACGACCGCACAAGCAGCTCCGTCAGAACCGCAGCACCTTAAGTTTAATGATATTGCAGCAAAGCCGAAGGTGGTCGATAAGCAAAACGTTGAAAAGAATGTCGAAAAGGTTGTTGAAAAGAAACCGCCCGAGAAGAGCCTTTAAACCTTATTTTGAACTATCCGTATTTTTATGAATAGTAACGGGGATAGCCCGAAAAGCTGTCCTCGTTTTTGTATTACGTATAAATTTCTGGATTTTACCGCGTCTGTGAGCAGAGGGGATACGGCAGTGGACTCCTGTAATATACTATCCCATAAATGGGAAGTTGTTGATAAGAGAATTATACTTTCACCCCATGCTCCCCCATTTTGGGGCTATTGCCCTAAATCCCATAGGATTTATCATTCTTTCAAATTCCCATAAGTCGGGCAGATAAATCTAATTAGCAAATCGTAAATATAGGGGGATATTAAATGAAACAAATAGTTATATATGTACACGGCAAAGGTGGAACAGCAGAGGAAGCAAAGCATTATCAGC
>JBJESA010000166.1:0-2510 GCA_051882535.1 Oscillospiraceae bacterium | reverse complement strand
ATTCTTAATTCCGCGGAGGACATTCTTTATTCCCTCAAAGTCGTTGCCCTTATCGAACACAACAAAGAACTCGTCGCCTCCGATACGTCCCGCCTTGCCGTATTCCTCGGACTGACTCGCGATAATTGCGGCACACTTCTTGAGTACCTCGTCGCCCTTAGCATGTCCAAAATTGTCGTTTACATTCTTGAAATCATCGATATCGATAATTGCGAGGATAGTGTGCTTATGCTGCTCGTCGATGCGACGCTTTGCGTAGTTTGTGATAGTTTCCTTTAGGAACAGACCTGTCAGCTGGTCGCGGCGTGCGAGTTCGTGAGAAGAAGTCATATTCGGGTCGCCCATTCTTCCCACCGTCTTTATGTGGATTTCCTCCACATACACCGCCGTTCCCACAAACTGGGTAATCTTGTTGTCATCTTTCCCCTCAACGGCACACTCAAAGTTTCGGGTACCGTTTCTGAGATTGGTAACAAACGCGTCTAACTTGTCGTAACTGTCAACAGAAATTCTCTCCTTGACAACAGCCTGCCAATCGGAAAGCTGTCTGACGCCGATAATATTCTTGCCCATCTCATAGGTGTAGCAAGTAATCTCGTCAGTCCTGCGGTCGTATGAGTAGTAGGTACAGTCGTACTGCGAAAGAAGTGCGTCTGTTTCTCTTACGGCAAATTGAAGTGCTGTGTAGTCGTTAAATAATCTGTCCATCTCAATCATACGAAGTCCCACCAGTTCATCAGATTCCTGTTTTATCAGTCGGCAAGCAACATACGATACTTCCTGACTGTGATTAGCAATATGCATTGTAAAAGTCTTATCATAGACTTCTTCGGCAATCATTCGCCTTAAAATTTGTCCCGAGTCGCCAACAAGCAGGTTCTTATCCATTGTGTCATAGATATTACTTGCACCACGGAATTCATAAAAAGCAGCGTTACCCGCGTTATATTCAAAAGTCTTTTTGTTGAATGTAAACTCGTAAATAGGCTTCAACTTTTCGTCCATAATAATACCTCATCTGTTGACCTTAGGAATTTGCTGAGTAATGCAGTGGATATTGCCACCGCCTATGAGAATATCACGAGCGGGAACGGGGATAACCTCGCGTGTCGGGAACAGCTTTTGCAGCAGTTCTCGTGCCGGTTCATCGGCAGGGTCGCCAAAAAACGGCATAACCACCGCCCCATTTGCAATGTAGAAGTTCACGTAAGACGCGGCAAGCCGCTCACCGGGTGTTCGTGTCGGGTCGAATCCGAATGCATCAAGTCCGGCACATTCCTCGGCGGTAATGGTGACAGGCTTGGGGCAACGCAGCTTGTGTACGGTGATTTTGCGTCCCTTAGCGTCCGTTTCGCTCTCCAGAATATCCAGACAGGACTTGGAAAGTGCGTATTGCGGATCATTCTCATCGTCTGTCCATGCGAGAACCACCTCGCCCGGCTTTACAAACGCACAAATGTTATCAACGTGCTCGTTGGTTTCATCATTGTAAATTCCACGTTTCAGCCAAATTACCTTCAACACACCGAGACACTCCTTGAGTTTGTCCTCAATCTGCTGCTTGGTAAGGTCGGGATTGCGTCCCCCGCTCAACAAGCAGGCTACGGTTGTGATGCAAGTGCCCTCGCCGTCCACGTGGATAGAGCCGCCCTCGAGAATGAAATCCCCGAAGTCGTACATATCGACATTGTAAAGGTCGCACAGCTTGCGTGCCATTTTGTCGTCCTTATCCCAAGGGAAGTAAAGCCCGTCGACAAGCCCGCCCCAAGCATTGAACCCCCAGTTTATTCCGCGAAGCTCGCTCCCGTTCGTGACGAACGTGGGTGCGTAATCCCTCGCCCAGGAGTCATTGGAGGACATCTCTACAACGCGAATCTGTTCGGGGAGCATTCTCCGTGCATTTTCGTACTGCTCGAAGCTTGCACAAACGGTGACCTGCTCGCTCTTGGAAATCGCAGCCGCCACCTCGGCGAAAGCCTTCTGTGCAGCGTATGCCCCAAACTGCCAACTGTCCCTCCGCTCCGGAAAAATCATTATACAACCCAGATGTTCCGAAAACTCGGCGGGCATATAAAAGCCGTCTGCGGCAGGAATGGAGTTTAAGGTTTTCACAAAGCCGTCCCCTTTTTGTAATCGAATACTTACACTTATACTTATAGCCATTATATCACACAATGGTGAAAATTGCAAGAGCTTTTTAATTATTAGCTGAAATTTTTTGAGCGATTTTTACTGAATATGGATTGACAGGGTATAGGCGATATGTTAAAGTCCACCCATAAAATTCACGAAGATTTTTTCAATAAGGCATTGACAAAAATAATATATTGTGGTAAAATAAATGGTAGAGTGTGTTTGGACTTTTTCCGGATATGCTTGGTTGGTAAAATGGCACTTAGCCATTACTGATTTACATAACTTTTCAGGAGGACACTATTATGACTAACAAGAATTTTGCGATTCTGGGTTTTGTACTGAGCTTCTTCATTCCGCTTGCCGGACTTATCATC
>JBJESA010000165.1:0-2532 GCA_051882535.1 Oscillospiraceae bacterium | reverse complement strand
GTAAAATAGAAATTTTACGTAATAGATGGGGAGGGCGAATTGATAAATAGGAGGATTTTATGAATAATAGTTATTATGACGACGCACCACAATCCATCAAGGATTTTATTTACTACGAACAGATTGTTAAAGCACGTTCCGAACTTACTGTAAAGAATTACTACACGGATTTGCGAACTTTCTTCCGTTATTACAAGGTTCAGAAAAACCGTGCTTCTATGGACGACTTTGCAAAAATATCTATCTCTGATATCACAGACGATGATATCAAGTCTGTTGATTTGCAATTCGTTCAAGAATTTTTGTATTACACAAAGACGCAGCGTGATAATGACCAAAAAGCTCGTTATCGTAAGGCTGTAGCACTTAGGCAGTTCTTTAAGTTTCTGACGAATAACAAGAATATGTTCGCTGTAAGTCCGCTTGCAAATCTTGAATTGCCATCGCCCAAAGCCGCTCTCCCGAAATTCCTCACTTTGGAACAGGCACTAGAGATGCTCACTCATATTGATACTCCTGATAAAAAGCGTGATTACTGTATCGTTGTTTTTTTCTTGAACTGTGGTATGCGTTTATCGGAACTTGTTGGTATAAATCTTAAGGATATCAAAAATACCAAAGATACTGATGGTAACGAAATATATACATTGAAGGTGCTTGGAAAAGGCAGCAAAGAACGCTTGGTTTATCTTAATTCGGCGTGTGTCGATGCGTATTTGGACTATGTTGCACCCGATAATTCTGATCCGGATTCCCGTAAAGCAGCCGGTTGTCGTGATATGAGTGCAAAAACTGATGCGTTGTTCCTCAGCAGGCTTAACAAGCGGATATCAAACCGTCGTGTTCAGCAGATTGTCGAGGAATGTCTTAAAAGTAGCGGGCTTGATAATATGGGTCTTTCTGTCCACAAATTGCGTCATACTGCGGCTACACTTATGTATCAGAATGGCGTAGATGTTAGAGTGTTAAAAGACGTGCTGGGACACGAAAATCTTAACACTACCCAAATCTACACCCATGTATCCGATAAGCAGATGGAGAATGCAATGAAACAGAATCCGCTTGCAAAGGTCAAACCCCAAAAAGATAATGACAAGAAAGCATAGTTTACTGGAAGTTGATAATCAATATCAAGCCCTTGGATTTCTCCGAGGGCTTTTTGATTCATAATTTGTAAAAAACAGTTGAAATTTTCTCTATTATATGTTATTATATAAGTATCTAGAAAATGTTTTCATTGCGTAGTATGCAGGAAAACTGTGTGAAAGGATTAAAATTATGGCTGCTATTAAAAAAACCGTAACTAAAACTGCTCCAGCGACAGCAACTGCTGCTGAAAAGAAAACTACAGTAAAGGCTACAACTGCTACTAAAACTTCTGCTCCTGCTGAAAAGAAGCCTGCCGCTAAGACTACTGCGAAGAAGGCTGCCACTGCAAAGAAGACCACGGCTAAGGCTCCTGTAAAGAAAGCTCCCAAGAAGCCCGCAGTTACTATTGACACTATCTGCAAGCATATAGAAAAGAAGCTCCCAAAGACTGTTGCTTTCAAAGATAAGATTGCGGTTGATATCGAAGTATGGGGCTTTGAAGATGGTTCGAATGCTAAGATGTATATCGAGGCTAATGAGGGCAAGGTTACGGTTTCTCCTTACACTTATGATGAAAAGGATTTTCGTATTGCTGTAAGTTTCGCAAATGCTAAGGCGTTTATCGATGGAAAAATGACCCTCAAGGAAATGCTTTCTTCTCCTGATTTCTACGCAGAGGGAAATATTGTTGCTGCAATTAAACTGGCTTCTATTTTCTAATTTCCGGAATGATTAGGTACACGGAGGAGAAACAGAAATGGTTCATGTTGATGAAAATAAATGCATCGGTTGCAACGCCTGTATAAGATGTTGTCCTATCCCCAACGCAAATACCTATGATGGAAAAGTAGTCAAAGTAAACACCTCAATGTGCATCAAATGCGGCGAGTGTATCAAGTCGTGTCCGCATGGAGCGAGATACTACGACGATGATTTGGAAAAAGTGCTCGAATTGATGAAGACCAGCAAGGTTTCCTTTGTTGTTGCTCCTGCGATTAAGTCCTCAATGGACGGTACCTGGCGACATGTGTTGCAGTGGTTTAAGGAGAACGGCGTTCATGAGATTTATGACGGTGCGTTCGGTGCGGATATTTGTACCTTTATGCACATACAATATCTCAAGCAGAATGCTGATAAGAAGATTATCTCTCAGCCCTGTGCCGCAATCGTGAACTATGCAGAATTACACAAGCCGCAGCTTCTTTCTCACCTTTCCCCTATCCAATCACCGCTTATGTGTACTGCTGTTTATGTGCGAAAGTATCTGAATAACTCCGATATTCTGGTGGGAATTACGCCTTGTATCGCAAAGGGCGATGAGTTCCATAACACCGGTATCATTAGTTATAATATAACATTCAAGAACATAGTTCACTATATGAAAACTCACAAAATAAATCTTCCTCACGGAAGAAGTCCGTTTGAATTTTCTGCTGTACGCGG
>JBJESA010000164.1:0-2533 GCA_051882535.1 Oscillospiraceae bacterium | reverse complement strand
TTTTTCAATGCAACAACGACTGTCCAGATTACATATCCAATTGCCAGTGCAAGGAGGATTCCCGACTCGATTCGGCTCATTCCGTAGCGAATTCCGCCTATTCCCAATATCAGCAGACCAAAAAAGAGGATAGTTGCACCGATTGATACGGGATAGTCGCGTTTGAGTATCTCCTTTGTTACAGGAACCGGTTTAAAGAGAGCACAAACTCCCAGTACCATCAGTAAATTGAAAATGTTCGAGCCGATAACGTTGCTGACAGCCATTTCATTTGCACCATTGAGTGAGGAGGTTACGCTGACCGCAAGTTCAGGAGCACTGGTTCCCATAGCGACAATCGTAAGTCCTACGACAAGCGATGGAATTTTCATTTTCCTTGCGAGAGAAGACGCACCGTCTACGAAGGAATCGGCTCCCCGTATCAACAGCACGAAGCCGACAAGCAGCTTCACAATGTTCATTACAATTTCCATATAATATACCTCTCGTATTGGTTTTGGTGAACAACCAACTTTATTCTACCATATTATAGAATAAAAGTCAAGTGTATATCAGGTATGCGGCGACTATAAGCAGCCCTAAAAATACAAAGTTGTAGATGGTAAATTCAAGGAAGAACCTGCCTTTCTTTGCTTCGGGGGATTTTGCGTAGAGCTTGAATGAGATAAGGCTTGCAAGCGATGCTATAAGAGTTCCCATACCGCCGATATTCACACCGAGAAGGAGTTCTTTAGCGTTGTCAGTAAATCCCGAAACCATAAGTGCACATGGCACATTGCTGATAATCTGTGACAATCCGCACGAAACAAGCATAACTCGTCCGTCCAGAATAGTTGAGATGAAATCACGCACAGCCGGTACAGCGGACACATTTCCAACAAAAACAAAAAAGCATACAAACGTGCCAAGCAGGGCATAGTCCGGTTTTGCGAGAATTTTGCGGTCAAAAATCAGCACAGCAGCCAGAGTTACGGCAAGGCAAATTCGATAGTCTACAAACCGTGCTACTGTGCATACGCATAGGACAAAAATCACTGCATATATGAAGAAATTTCGCGTGAATTTGAACTTAGTCGACTTGTCGTGCGGCTTTTCAATGCTCTCCGAGGGGATAATCAGCAAAGAAAGCAGGATAAGTGCGAGGCTGATGCCGCTGATGGGGAGCATAATCTTGAAAAAATCGGCAAGTGAGAAGTTATAGTATGAGTAGATAAATAGATTTTGCGGGTTTCCGATAGGGGTAACCATCGAGCCGAGATTTGCCGCAGCGGTTTCCAGTATAACGCAGCGGATAAGCACCTTGTCCCGTCCTTTGAAAAGAAGAAGCGTCAGCGGAACAAAGGTGAGCAGTGCCACATCGTTGGTAATCAGCATCGCCATAAAGAAGCAAAGCAGGGTTAGTGCCCCCGAGAGCATACGTGTGTTCGTGAAGAGGGTAGTGAGCCTTCGGCTCATGGAGTCAAATAGTCCTGTTTCTCCGAACCCCTGAATCGTCACCATCAGGCAGAACAAAATCGCAATAACGGAGTAGTTGACGTACTCCAGATAACCCACATTCGGAGGAGTTACAAACATCGAAGCCACTGCCAGCACAAAGGAGATGCACAGCACGGTTTCGTTTTTCAGAAATTTTAAGATATGTTTCATTATTCTATTCCTTGGCGTCAATAAGTAAGGGCACGGATTTCTCCGTGCCGCTTTTCTTATAACTGTTCTGATATTACTTGGGGAACTTGACTTCCTGTGCACGCTGCTCATGAGCTCTGTCACGCATATGATTCAGACGAGCAACAATATATTCGAGCTGCTTGTCCTGCTCGTCAAGCTGTTTCTGCATCGAATCAATCTTTTCAAGAAGCAAATCGATTTTCTGTTCTTCTGTCATAAGTCCTCCTAAATAAGGTTATTCAACCTCAAATGCGTCCTTACCAAGACCGCAAACGGGGCAAACCCAATCCTCGGGGATATCTTCCCACTTGGTGCCGGGAGCAATTCCGCTGTCGGGATCGCCAACTGCGGGGTCATAAACATAGCCGCAAGGGCAAACGTGCTTTTCCATATTTGTATCCTCCTATCTTATTACTTAAAATAACGGTTCAGCAGACCTTCAAATGCCTTGCCGTGTCTTGCTTCATCCTTTGCCATCTCGTGAACGGTGTCGTGGATAGCGTCGAGGTTAGCAGCCTTAGCCTTCTTTGCAAGGTCGAGCTTACCCTCTGTAGCACCGTGCTCAGCAGCAGCACGCTTGGTGAGGTTCTCCTTGGTGGAAGCGGACACTACCTCGCCGAGCATTTCAGCGAACTTAGCAGCGTGCTCTGCCTCTTCCCAAGCAGCCTTCTCGTAGTACATACCAATCTCGGGGTAACCCTCACGGTGAGCAGCTCTTGCCATTGCGAGGTACATACCAACCTCGGTGCACTCGCCAGCGAAGTTAGCACGCAGACCTTCGATAATATCCTCGGGAACACCGTCAGTGATGCCAATCTCATGCTCACAAGCGAAAACGAGCTTGCCGCTTTCCTCAACTACCTTG
>JBJESA010000163.1:0-2545 GCA_051882535.1 Oscillospiraceae bacterium | reverse complement strand
ATAAAATAATCCTCGCTAATCCTGCTTGCTGCAAAAGATGCAGCATAAACAGCACAATTATCAGGAATAATTCTACGCAAAGCCTCTACAAGACTAACAGCGGTGTTCCCTGTTGTAAACTCGTCATCAGCCACCACAAGAGCCGAGATATCCGAAAACAATTCTTCCCTCACGCACAGCGAGTGCGAAGTCGCGTGCGAATGAACTTCCTCAAACCCTATCTGCTCAAAACACTCGAGGATACTCTCACGGGTTGTAGCGACAAAATTCGCCCCCAACTCACGGGCTATGTATGCACCCACACCCACTGCAGTTTCGGAAAATCCAATCACCAAGCACTTTGCCGAGCCAACAGCCTCTCCCACCTTTGCACCCAAATCCGAGAAGCGTCTGACAGTACCTAATGGATTTGACGGAAAATGCTTGCTTTGAAATTTATTGATAAGAAGAAAGTCACGCCGCGGATTGTTATCACGTTTGGCGATTGAAAAGGATTGTTTCATTGGCTGTCCTCACAAATTCTATATCTGTTAGTGGTATATTATTACAATTATACTATAGTTTCCAAGTTTTGTCAATCGGTTTTGCAAGAATAATTAGTCCAGATAATCCTTTCGATAAACGGGACTGTACATCGCGGCGATTTCTCTTAACTGGTCGTCAGATATTGTGTTAATACGCGGTTGATGTGAAGTGAGCATATAGATTTGAGCCGCTTTTTCGACAGTTTCTATCAGCCCGAAAGCGTCATCAAGAGTTTTGCCCGCACCATAGATTCCGTGATTTGCCCAGATAACCAGACGCACATACTCCATCTTTTCGGCAGTTGCTAAGCCTATTTCGTTCGTACCGCAGAGCTGCCAAGGCAATACTCCCACTCCGTCGGGAAATACCATTATGCACTCCGTAATCATACGCCACAGGGAACGTGTAAATTCCCGCTCGTCAAGTTCGTGGATAAAGGTCATTGCAATGATATTTGTCGGGTGGCAATGCATTATCACTCGGTTATCGGGGTCTGACTTCATTCGTGCGGCGTGGCTCAGGATATGAGAGGGCAGTTCGCTGGTAAATCTTCCGCCATCGCTGTATCCCCAGAGCAACTCTGCATTTTTGCCATCGTCGCTTATACGAATTACACCCAAATTACACTCAGGATTACTTGCCACATTCTTGAAATACTTTCCTGTACCCGTTACGATAAAGTACTTTCCCGCTGCCCATGACGCGTCAAATCCGGTGGGTATCTCACGGATAACCTTCCCCAAATCAAGGAAGTCCGCCACTTCGTCCTTATCGAGCAGCATACTGATATTACCGCCGTTACGCTCGTCCCAGCCAAGACGGTACATATTGGCGGTTGTATCGCACATTTCACGCACAAAACGTGCGTTCAGAATATTCTTTTCGGTCATTCATTTTCTCCAAAACTATCTTAAAGGAAAACCGCTGGGTGTAATTCTCGCCGCGGAATACTCCGAATAACGAAGTCCCAGCATTCTCATTATCTCAAGTTCATCAACTGCGTCCGTAAGAGCATTGTGTTTCTCATAGTATGATTTTCCGCTCAACATTCGGTAAATATCCTCTACTCCATAGCCACGCTTGAGTTTGCCGGTTTTAAAGCACTCAGCACAATCCGGAATCTTTGTATTATACTGTCGATAAGCCGCCACCTTGATTATATCAAACCACTTGTACCCCTTTAGTTCAAGAAGGTGGTTATGGTCAAACAAAGCATTATAAGCGAAAATGTCCTCTACCCCATATTGCGTGAGGAAAATTTTCAAGTCCAGCATTGCCGCATCACGCAGACATTCCAAGTCGGGATTCTGCAGATAAAGCACATTGGAATACATACCGCCTTGATTTTTATATGGTGTCAATATGTAATACTTGCGGCTCACCGATTCAAAAGTATCACAATCGGCGATTACTATGCCGATTGACATAACATCATCGCCCCAAGTAGTTTCGGTGTCTATCACCGCAAAATTCTTACCCATTTTATCACACTCCATTTCAAGTATAACTCATTTGCAGAAAAAAGTCAACCCCCGACGAAAATCGTCAAGGGTTGGTTATTATCGATTACGCACTGATTGCGTTGTATCTCTCACTGCTGATGATGTCGTCCATTATCTTTGCAGGAGAAATATCGCCCGAACGTACCATATCGAATATTGCGGGAGAATTGCCCGATACAAGCACCGCACCCGTCTGCGACATAGTTACGGGAATGTGCGAGTTTCTGCTGTTCACATTCCAGAATACAATCTCGGGGAGAGTGTAGCCGCTGCGGGCATACTTCTTTCGCATTGTATTGAAAAGCGTATCATTGTTGCCACCCTCAATACAATAGTCGAACTCCATATCCGAAATGATGTACAAACGCTTGGGAAGTTCCTCGGCGGGTACCTTATCTTGAACAGCCGTATTGAGAATAAGGTTAAACACCGCCTCGAGGTCTGTATTTGACACCTCGGCGTACGACGTACAGTATCTTACCTTATCGACAATATCCTCACCCTTCACACGGACAAGG
>JBJESA010000162.1:0-2556 GCA_051882535.1 Oscillospiraceae bacterium | reverse complement strand
CCAGCGTCCCGTCCAAATCGGAGAAAAACAACTCAGACTTCCCAGCTGCCAAGGTACTTCTCCTGCTCGGGAGTGAGTTTGTCGATGGTGATATTCCAAGCGTTGAGCTTGCGTTCTGCAACCTTGCGGTCAATCTCCTTGGGAACGTTGAAGGTCATCGAATCGCTGTTTTTAAGAGCAGCACCGTTCTTCGCAATATATTCAGCCGACAGTGCCTGAATTGCGAAACTCATATCCATAATCTCCGCAGGGTGTCCATCGCCCGCTGCGAGATTCACAAGTCTGCCCTCTGCTATTACGAAAATCGTATTGCCGTTGGCGAGCTTGTAGCCCATGATGTTATTTCGTGCGAGATGGCTTTCAACCGCAATTTCGCGGAGCTTCGCCATATTTACTTCAACGTCAAAATGTCCCGCATTGCAGCAGATTGCACCGTCTTTCATATTGAGGAACGCTTCTTCGCCGATTACATCGGCACAGCCGGTTACCGTCACAAAGAAGTCGCCAATCTTTGCCGCCTCACGCATAGGCATTACCTTAAAGCCGTCCATAACCGCTTCCATAGCCTTAATCGGGTCGATTTCGGTGACTATTACTTCCGCACCCAAACCCTTTGCACGCATTGCAACGCCCTTGCCGCACCAGCCGTAGCCTGCGACAACGACATTCTTACCCGCAACAATCAAGTTGGTGGTCCTGTTGATACCGTCCCACACCGACTGTCCCGTGCCGTAACGGTTATCGAACAAGTGCTTGCAGTCCGCATCATTTACAAGAACCATCGGGAACTTCAACGCCTTTGCCTTGTCCATCGCCTGAAGACGGATAATTCCGGTAGTGGTTTCCTCGCAGCCGCCGAGTACGTTCGGAATAAGGTCGGTACGTTCGTTGTGAATAAGGTTAACAAGGTCGCCGCCGTCGTCAATGATGATGTTGGGAGCCGCGTCAATTACCGCTGCGATATGACGGTGATATTCTTCCTCGTTAGAGTTGTACCAAGCGAATACATTCAGTCCATCGTGAACCAGTGCCGCTGCAACATCATCTTGAGTGGACAGCGGGTTAGAACCTGTTACATACATCTCCGCACCGCCTGCTGCAAGCACCTTGCACAAATACGCAGTCTTTGCCTCGAGATGCACGGACAGTGCAACCTTCATTCCCGCAAAAGGCTTGCTCTTGGAAAACTCCTCTTCTATTCCATTGAGAAGCGGCATATTACGCTTTACCCAAGCGATTTTTCTCGCACCGCTCTCCCACAAATTTACATCTCTTATTTCGCTCATAATATTTCTCCTTATTTTCTGATAAATAAGATACCCAAAGTATCCTCGCCGCAGTGACAAGCCACCGTGCAGCCCGCGTCGGTTGCGGCAATCTCCTTGAACTGCTTGTACTTCTTAATTTCCTCCGCTGTCTGTGTAACATTGCCCTCGGAAGTGGTGTGGGTGATGAAAATCAAATCGTCCTCAACCTCGACATCGGTAAGCCTGTCCTTAACATAATCAACGATAGTCTTTTCAATGCTTCCGCGGTACTTCTTGACTACCTTCATCTTGCCGTCCTGTACCTCAATGCAAGGTCTGAGTTTCAGCAGATTTGCACCCAGTGCCGCAATCGACGAGCAGCGACCACCCTTATGCAGATACTCGACATTTGCCACAAAAAACGAAGCGTCCACCCTCGGAATAACCTCTCCCAGCTTCTCCACAATCTCGTCCGCAGAAAGCCCCTGCTCGGCAAACTTCGCCGCCGCGATAGTGACCAAACCCTCGCCCGTGGATAGGTTGCGGCTGTCTACTACACGTACATTCGGGAAATCCTCCGCCGCGATACACGCATTCTGGTATGTGCAGGAAAATTCCGAACTGATAGTGATAAGGACAAGTTCGTCATATCCATCGAGCTGCTCCTTGAAGAATTCCGTAAAGTCCTCAATGTTCACCGCTGCAGTAGCACACAGTTTGCCGGTGGAACGGTAATGTGCGAATACGTCTTTCTGGGTGATTTCCACACCATCACGCAAAGTGCGTTCTCCGCATCTTACATAAAGCGGTGCAACGCTGATGTTGTAGCGTTCTTTCATCTCCTCGGACAAGTCGCAAACGCTGTCCGCACAAATTTTTACCTTTGCCATATTAAACCTCCCTATGATATTCAGCTCTGAGCCGAAAGCGAATTCAACAGCCGCTCCAACTCCTCCTCAAGCGAGGAATAGAACAGCGTAAAAAGAATATCGCAGCTGCCCAGCAAAAACAGATTCTTGTTATTCACGCTTGCTAGTGCAGGAACATAGCCGTAAATATACCCTCTGAACCACTCCGCATCATAAGCAGGGATAGGACGGCCGAGCTTCACCATTCTGCGGACTTCTTCAAAGTCGTCGGCGATGACATTCTCGTAATTGCCCGCACCCTTCTGGACGACCATATCGAAAATCGCCTTTATCTGCTTGTCGGTAAGTACTCCGCCCTTTGTCTTGTAGTTCTTAAGTTCGGGCAATCTCACTGCAAAGGAGTACACCATCAGCGACAGCACACGCTCATACTCGGGTGT
>JBJESA010000161.1:0-11157 GCA_051882535.1 Oscillospiraceae bacterium | reverse complement strand
ACCGTCTCACAGCTGAGCAAAGCGATCAGCTCATCGCGGAATTCATCCTCGAACATCCGCGTCCTCCTTAGGAACAACGATAGCGGTACTGCCGCGTCCTCGGCTATAACTAAATGTCAGCGTAGTGTCCTCGTCCCATGCACCACAGTTGTACAACTCCATAATCGCCGAGCCTATCATATAAAGTCTGCGTTTCATCTTTCGGTAACTGCGGGAATCCGGCTCCATACCGTACAGCTTCTTGAACTGCATGGACGTTTCGTTGAGGAACTCCACCAGTGTATCGCCGTCATACGCACCCAAATCCACATACACTTCTTCCGTGCCGATTTGGAGCAGGTCGAACTTCTCCTCGGGAGGAGTTTCCACCTCGTAAAGATACTTCAAATCGCCGCTTAGCTTGTAGCGGATAACATTCTCGAAAACACGCTTGGATTGCTCGTCTGCAAGGAGTTTGTACACCGCCTCCATATCCTTTTGGTGCGACTTTGCGTATTCCAGATCGAACAGCCCCTCGCCCGCTACGGGGACATTGGGAGCATACAGTTCGTGCCTTTCGCTTATCTGCTTGATATGCTCCATCACCTCGGGAATCTGCGTGCCGAAGCACACGAGAATCACGAAATTGTCATACGTTTCTTCAATCTCGGCGAGCGTTTTCACACGATAGCCGAGGAAACTGTGGCCACGCACAAACTCATCGCTTGCCATAATATCCGCAAGCGGAATTTCCTTTGCGTCCAGCACATTCTTAATCTTCTCCGCACCGTTGCCCATACCGTACAGTACCACGGATTTTCCCGCAGTTTTCAGATATGACCACAGGTCGCCGCTTATATCGTCAAGAAAAAATCCCATACTTCCTCCGAAACGCCAATTATCCCAACTGACTTCCCTCTACCTCTTTTGTACATTCTACGAAAATCTCCGACAGCCTGTCGCTTGGAATATCGTACTTTTCGGCGATTTGGTCAACCGTTTCCCACTCGCCGCTTGTGTAGGCGAGAGCGAGTTCGAACACATCGCTGTACAGACCGCCACGCCGCATAATTCCGTCCTTGATTTCGTCCGAGAGCGGGAATTCGTCCAGTGCCTGCGGCAACGCCCTCTCGTCCGCGAATACTATCATAGACAGCAGTCCCATCAGATAGAACGACTCGCAGCCGTCCTCCGCCTCGGGTATCAGCTTTGCAGCCTTGCGGCAGAACTTCGCATGAAGCAAGGCAAGTCGGCTAAGCTCAATGCTGTCGTTGCCAATCAGCTTCTGCATACCCATCAGGTACACCCACTCACGCAGGCAGTCCAAACCCAATACGAGTATAGCTTGAGTGATAGAAGAAACCTTGTTCGCCACGCCGAAGTATACGGAATTTATCAGCCGCAAAATACGCTGCGTCATTGCACTGTCCCGCTCGAGGACGTCCGAAATTGCGGAAATCTCCACATCGGAATTCGACAGCAGCCGCATTACTTCCAGAAGGTTCACCGGAACAGGCTGCGTGCTGTAACCCGTCATCATAGCGGGCTTTGCGAAATAGTAGCCCTGCATAAAGGTGCAGCCGAGTTTCTTGGCGTATTCAAATTCCTCGCGTGTTTCTATTTTCTCCGCAAGCATAATCTTGTTGGAATAGCGGCAGACATACGCGGTTTCCTCGATGGATTTGGTAGAAGCACGGAAGTCGATTTTCACCAAATCGCCCAGTCTAAATAGGTCGTTGTATGCACCCGAATATTCGAAATCATCAAGAGCAATAATATATCCACGCTCACGCAAATCCGCCACCGCGTCAAGCAAAGCCGGGCTGGTGAGCTGATTTTCGAGAACCTCCACCACGAGGATTTCTGGGGAAATCATCTTCGGTATACCACGCAGCAGAAGATTCTCCGTGAAGTTGATGAACGCACGGGCATTGCCGATAACGTTCTTCATATCCAGTCCGAAGAAGGTGTTGGTGAACACATCGGCTGTGCTTTCATCGCCGGAAACGCCGGTATATTCGTTCTTCGCCGCATTGCTGCGGTAGAGAAGCTCGTAAGCGTAAACGTTATTCTCCAAATCAAATATAGGCTGTCTTGCCATATAGACATTCATGATTTTAACCCCCCGGTTTACGCAAATCATTTTTTGGATACATACTACACCATTTTCATTATACTATATTTTTCCGATTATTTCAAGCCTTGCTTAAAATCTTAGGCGTATTTTGTGCACTATCTACAAAATCAACAGTTTATTTTTTATCCGAATATTTCCCATAAAACTGGCAAAACTAGGCTTATCAAGCAAGCGAGAAGCCGAGTGCGTCCGCACAATCCGCTCTCAAAGCCAAAGAAAGGAAAAATCTATGAAAAGAAGAACTGAAAAAGGGAATATGAAACTTATCGGACTAGCCTCGACATTGGGAGCCGCCGCAATTGCTGTGTCGGTGGTCGCGGCAAGCAATGCCGCCCGCCGAAACACGCTTCCCACCGACAGCGGCTCGAACTATGTGTATACCTATTCAAGCAGCTCCGATGTACCGGTACAGAACAGCGTCCCCAATGTGCCGATTGGCAGCAGCTCGAAGAGCAGTGAAAAATCCCAGCCCTCCGAGGAAGTCAACAAGCCGGTCACTGTGGAGATGGGAAACATCATGCCCGTCGAGGGCGAGGTTTCCCACCCGTTCAGCAACGGTGAACTCGTCAAATCCGAAACGCTCGGCGTCTGGAAGACCCACGACGGCTGCGATATCCTCTGTGATGTCGGCACGGACGTGAAGTCGATGTCCGAGGGCGTAGTCAAGATGATTGACAGCTCCACCATCTGGGGAGTATGCGTTACAATCGAACAGACGAACGGTCTTGAAGTGCAGTACTGCGGGCTTGCCAAGGAACTCAACGTCAAGGCGGGGACGATGGTTAAGCAGGGCGAAATTATCGGTAAAACCGGCGAAACCAACGAAGCCGAAATGCTCCAAAAGCCCCACCTCCACCTTGCGGTCAAGCAGAACGGCAGCTGGATTGACCCCATGAGCGTTATTGGTGACTAAAAAGAAAACCCCCTATTCCGAAAAAGGAATAGGGGATTATTATTATTTCGACAAATGGTTCCAGCCGCCTTCGCGGATAATCTTCGCATAGTCCTTGTAGCAAATATCCAAATCAACGTCGCCGTTAATTCCCGAAACCAGTCCTGTGCAGCTGTACTGCCAAATTCCGTACTTACCGTCATATGTAGACTTCGGAACGTTCCATTCCGCAACGGCTACCTCGTATTCGGAGAGCTTGTCCATATCCAGATAGTTGACAAGCCAGTTCTTGTAGGAATAGAGCATAGGATAATACCCTGCGTTCTTGATTTCGTCCAAAAACGCCTTTGCTATGCTTGTTAGCTTTTCCTTGCCAAGACTGATTTGCGAGTTATCCTCGAAATCGAACATCACGGGAAAGTCTATCTCGTACGGCTTGATAGTTTCAAGGAAGAACCGAGCTTCTTCACGTGCTTCTTCTTCCGTCCAAGCGTAGCAGTAGTGATAAACTCCGACATAAATGCCCGCTTTCTTCGCTTCGGTGACATTGTACTCGAACATCTTGTCAACTTTATCGTTACTGTAAGAAGAACGTATAATCGCAAACTTCACGCCCGCGTCTGCTACCTTCTTCCAGTCGATTACACCCTGCCAGTAGGAAACATCAATTCCCTTTATACCGCCGACAAAATTATCTCTTACAACTGCGATTGGCTCAATTCGGTAGTCGTCATAACGACCGCTTCGCATTTTTGCCATAACCGCACCGCTGTCGACACGCAAATCAACCGTTCTCTCGATAGTGAGCGTGCCGCTTGTAATCAGCGAGCCTGTGATAACGGTTACTCCAGCAACCGCAAGCCGTCCGCTGAGTGTAATTCTGACCTCACCGTCAACGAGCAGTCGGCTGCTGTCATACGACCGAACAACACCGGTAATTGTCATAACCGAGTTCTGGGAAACCGTCGCTCTGCCGTAGTTGTCAAAACGGCCGTCCTTGTAGATATTAGTCGTTCCGCAGAAAACAGTGGTAGAGCCGCTGTATGAGGTAAACGTGGTGTACAATTCTACAAGCGAACTTGGTGTAGTGATAAACGTACCGTAGTTCGTAATGCTGCTGCCCTTGGGAACATTAAGCAAGCCCGAAACAGTAAAATTCGAGCGAGGAGCCATCAACACCTTACCGTTCAGATTAAACGTAGAGTCAACGTGAGTTCTCAAACTGGCTTTCTCGGCAAGATACAAAGTACTGTCCGCCGGCAATGTGAAAGTATCTTTTTCATTAATTTTCGCCGAGCCGTCTATGTAGTACTTGGTATTTGGCTGAAAATCGGATTTTCCGTCCCACCGTATGTACCCCGACAAATCCGGCGGAGTAAAGTCGCCGGCAGATGGTGTTACCGCAGCCTTAACCGGTACAGCCTGAGCTTCGATGTTGCCCGTGACTGCTCCGGTGGCTGTGAAAGTCAACACGCACGCAAGCAGAGTAGCAAGCGTTTTTTTAATGTCGAATCTCTTCATATCTTACCCCCAATCTTAATAATGTTTATCTAAAATCCTAATTAAATTATCTCATATTTTTTCCCATTTGTCAAGAGGAAAATGTTGCAAATTTGCTTTGGGGGAGAGCCTCTAAGCTACTTTTCAGCTTGTCGAAAAAGTCTTTTTTTCTGCGAGGAGAGGCACCCCCTGCCCCCTTCCCCCGTTGGGGGAAGGGAGGTGAGCCGGGCACGTGCGTGCAAGAACGGCGGACTTCGTCCGTCGTTTAGGCGATATGTATTGGGGGCTTCGCCCCCAAACCCCCATTGTGATGATTGAACCCCACAAATAGTTTTTTCGACAGACTGAAAGCCCGAGGGAAAACCTAGGGCTAAGCTTGTCAAAAAATCCCGAAACAGGCTGGCGAGAAAGGTACAGATACGAGGAAACAGCCCATCGGCTAGCCTTGGTGGCTGCCGATGGGCTGTTGACGAAGTAGATGTGCCTTTATCGCCAGCCTGCGGGCTTTCGCTATTTTTACGTGACTTTATACGGTCGCACCCTTGCTTATGTACACGGGATAGTCCTGAGAGCCGGTGATGGAACGTCCCTTAGAGATGGTGACATTCTTGTCTGCGATTGCGTTTGCGAAAGACGCATTCTCCTCGATAACAGCGTCCTGCATAAGGATACTGTTGCGTACAACCGCACCCTTGGCAACCTTAACACCTCTGAACAGCACGGAGTTCTCAACCGTACCCTCGATAATGCAGCCATCAGCGATAACCGACGACTTAACCGAGCAGTCGATGCCGTACTTTGCGGGAGCAACATCGCGTACACGAGTGTAGATAGGCTTTGTCAGGCTGAATACCTCGCGGGAAATGCTGCGGTTCATCAGCTGCATTGTCGCATTGTAATAGGTCTTCATCGAGTCGATAATCTCGAAGTACTTGTCGTACTTGTAGCCCAGAATCTTGTAGTCGTGGAGCTTGTGCTGGAGAATATCCGTTTCGAAGCTATAAAGGCTTCTGCACTCGGAATCGCGAATCAACTCCTCGAGGAACTTACGCTTCATAACATAGATGTTAAGAGCAACATTCATCTCTCCGCTGATTGCAGGTCTGGACATAACGTCGAAAATAACGTTATTTGCGTCTACTCCGAAAATAGTCTGAAGGCTTGCTCTGTCTTCCGTGAGTTTTGCAGTACCGTATACGCAGGTTATGTCAGCCTCGTTCTTCTCGTGGAAGTCTACGATAGGCTTGAGATCAATATTTGCAACAACGTTCGCATCTGCGAGTACTACATACTCCGCATTGCTCTCGTGAATAAACTCGCCGGCTCCCGCAAGAGCCTCCATTCTTCCGCGGTAGATACCCGCACCCTCTCTGCCATACGGAGTGAGAATGTGCAAACCGCCGGTCTTACGTGCCAAATCCCACTCAGAACCCATTCCGAGGTGATTCATCAAAGAGTAGTAGTTGCTCTTGGTGATAACGCCTACCTGAGTCATTCCGGAGTTTACCATCCAGGAAAGCGGGAAGTCGACCATACGATACTTGCTTCCGTACGGAACACTTGCCATTGCTCTCGCCTTTGTAAGCTCGGGGAGAGTCTGCTCGTGCATATTAGCAAAGATAATACCCAAAACATTAGCCATACTTGCCATTTTCAAACATCTCCTTTCCTATCTTATATATCCTTAGAAATCATAGCCTTAGGCGGTGCTACTGCGTTATCGCTTACATTTACATGATGTCCGATAACTGCAACACCCCACTGCGACTTATCCTCGACAAGCTCGGGACGCTCGCCTATATGAGCACCCTCGCCGATTACGCAGTCCTCGCCAACGATAGCGTACTCGATAATCGCACCCTTCTTGATAACGGAATTCGGCATAATGATACTGTCGCGAACGATAGCACCCTCTTCAACGGTAACGCCTGCAAACAGAACGGAGAAGTCGATAGCACCGTTAATCTCACAACCCTCTGCAATCATGGAGTTCTCAATCTTGCTCTGAGGGCCTGCGAAATGCGGAGGCATTACAGGGTTACGCGAGTAAATCTTCCAGCTGTCGTCCAGCAAATCAAGCGGAACATTCGGGTCAAGGACGTCCATATTTGCCTCCCACAGGGAGTCGATTGTTCCAACGTCCTTCCAGTATCCGTCAAAGTGGTAAGCCACCATCTTCTCGTTGTTTTCGAGCATTGCGGGGATAATATTCTTACCAAAGTCCTTGGTAGCACCCTCATCGTTCTCGTTCTCAATGAGGTACTTGCGGAGCTTTGCCCACGTGAATACATAAATACCCATAGACGCGAGGTTGGACTTAGGCTCCTTGGGCTTCTCTGCGAACTCGGTAATCTTGCCGTCTGCGTCAGCGGTCATAATACCGAAACGAGGAGCCTCCTCCCACGGAACTTCGAGAACTGCAATAGTAGCGTCCGCATTCTTCTCCTTGTGGAAGTCAACCATCTTAGAGTAGTCCATCTTGTAGATGTGGTCGCCCGAAAGGATAACAACGTACTCGGGGTCGTAGCGGTCTACAAATCCGATATTCTGATAGATAGCGTTTGCCGTACCGGAGTACCAAGCCTTGCCGGCAGCGGTTTCGTAAGGCGGCAGAACATGAACGCCGCCATGTGCTCTGTCAAGGCCCCACGGCTGACCGTTTCCTATGTATTCGTTCAGCACCAGAGGCTGATACTGTGTAAGCACGCCTACGGTGTCAATACCCGAGTTTACGCAGTTGGAAAGCGGGAAATCAATGATTCTGTACTTGCCGCCGTACGGAACAGCGGGCTTTGCCATATCCTGAGTAAGAGCATACAAACGGCTTCCCTGACCGCCTGCAAGCAGCATGGCAACACATTCTTTTTTGATGTGGTTCATAGATTTATCCTCCTTAAGATTTTTTATCAGACTTAACCGCCGCATTGGACTTCTTCGCACCTGCAGCATCTGCCTTGGCAGCCGGATTAGCGGCAGATTTGGTTTCGGACTTCGCCTCAGCCTTGTCCTCAGCATCTTCCTTGGGGTCGCGAATGTTCTTCGGGCGGAAGAACATTACGGACATGGGCGGAATATCGAGAGTAACTCTGTACTGCTCATCGTGCATCGGCTCGTTCTTTGCGGTGACAGTGCCATTAGTGATGCCCGAACCGCCATACTTCACATCATCGGAGTTGAGTACTTCGACATAATCCGCGTAGTACGGAACACCAATCTCGTAAATCTCGTGACGAACAGGCTGGAAGTTGCAGACAACAATAAGTTCTTCCTTGTTCTTGTCATCGTTGTTCTTACCCATTCTTCTGAATGCGATAACGGAGTTCTGGTTGTCCTCTGCGGAAATCCAGTGGAATCCCTCCCAGCTGGTATCGCACTCCCAAAGAGCGGGATTATCGAGATAGAACTTGTTGATGTCCTTAACAAACTCGTGATACTTGCGGTGCGGCTCGAACTCAAGTACCTCCCAGTCAAGCTGCTCCTGGAAGTTCCACTCCTTGTACTGTGCGAACTCCTGACCCATAAACATCAGCTTCTTGCCGGGGTGAGCCATCATATAGCCCAAGAAAGTTCTCATTGAGTTGAAGCGGTACTCACGCGGACCGCCCATCTTGTCGAGCATTGAGCATTTTCCGTAAACGACCTCGTCGTGGCTTATCGGGAGCACGAAGTTCTCGGAGAACGCGTAGTAGAATGAAAACGTAACAAGATTGTGGTTGTACGGACGCCCAAGCGGATCCATGCTCATATAGCGGAGCATATCGTTCATCCAACCCATATTCCACTTGAAGTTGAAGCCCAGTCCGCCGATATCCGCAGGCTTTGTAACCATAGGCCATGCGGTAGACTCCTCGGCTACCATAAGTATATTCGGGTGATTCTTGAATACGGCAGCATTCAGTTTCTGGAGGAACGCTATCGCCTGAAGATTCTCCTTGCCGCCCTTTTCATTGGGACGCCACTCGCCATCTCTGCGGTCGTAGTCGAGATAGAGCATAGAAGCCACCGCGTCTACACGCAAACCGTCAATATGATACTTCTCAATCCAGTAATTCGCATTGGAAACGAGGAACGACTGTACCTCGGCAAGTCCCCAGTTGAAGATATGAGTACCCCAGCTCTTATGCTCGCGTCTGAGGGGGTCGTCCTCCTCATAGCAGCTCTGACCGTCCCACTCGTACAGACCTGCAGCGTCTTTCGGGAAGTGTGCAGGCACCCAGTCGAGGATAACGCCGATTCCCGCCTGATGGCACTTATCAACGAAATGCATAAAGTCGTGCGGCGTACCGAAACGCGAGGTAGGAGCATAGTAACCAATCTGCTGATAACCCCACGAGCCGTCAAACGGATACTCTCCTATAGGCATAAGTTCAATATGGGTGTAACCCATACTCTTTACATAAGGAATGAGCTTGTCGGCAAGCTCTACATAGCTCAAAAAGCCATTCTTGGACTTCTTCCAGGAGGCGGCATTCACCTCGTAGATATTGACGGGGCTTTCGTAGACATTGCTCTTGGAGAGCTTTTCTACATATTCGCCGTCCTGCCACTCATAGCCCTCAATATCGTAGAACTTGGTAGCCGTATTCGGGCGAAGCTCCATGTGGTATCCGTAAGGGTCGGCTTTCAGCTTGATAAGACCGTCGGCAGTTTCCACACTGTACTTGTAGTTATCGAACTGCTTGATGCCGGGGACAAACAGTTCCCAGATACCGCCGTCGCTGATTTTCGACATATAGTTGCGAGTTCTGTCCCAATGGTTGAAGTCGCCCACCACGCTTATGGACTTAGCGTGAGGAGCCCAGCATCTGAAAACAGCACCCGCCTTTCCGTCACGAGTGTCCTTATGGGAGCCGAAGAATTCATACGCGTAGGCATTCTCGCCCTGATGGAAAAGATACAGCGGCACGCTGTACTTCTCGGGGATTTCAATTGCCATTATGCAGTTACCTCCTTATAATCCGTGTACCGAGCAATCAACATGATAACATATTTTACACTTTTTGTGATATTCGCCAAAAAACCTTCAAAGCGAACACCTTGACTTATAAGTATTATAGCATAATCGATTACATTTTTCAAGAGCCTTGTTGATTTTTCATTATTTACGACATTTTAAACATAGAGATTTGGATATTTTATACAAAAAGAATCAAAAATGTGTGAAAATGATTTTCAGGAGGGGTAAAAAAATACAATACGGGGTGCTAACGACACCACACCCCATTGGGCGGGGTGCGGGGCATCAGCACCCCAACAGGATACCGCGTAACCACTCTGCAAAGCCGGTGCGATTTCGTCCTAGTTCTCCACTACCATCGCCACCACGCTGATATCATCGTCCTTTTTGCCGTCCACTCGTGCGGCTTTGGCGATTCGTTCGGCGATTTCGGCGGGAGTTACACGCTGGGATAATTCGCGGGAGAGCCATTGTTCGTCGGGAACAACTCCGTCCGTCATCATTATCACCACATCGCCCTTTTTTACCGTGAACTTCTGTGCGGGAACGTTGAGCTGACCGCCCAACCCTGCAGGTGTCGAGGACAGTGAGGCACGCACCAGCTTGTCTTCCGATTTAATATACGTAGTCGCCGCTCCCGCCTTGTAGAGTACCCCCTCGCCGCTGTTCAAATCAATCCGGCAGATATCCAATGTCGCAAAGCTCTCGTCTGCACTCTTTACCATCAGCACCGTGTTGACAATTTGCAGTGCGGTCTTAATCGACACCCCGCACTTGATAAGTTTCGAGAGAACAGAGCACGCCATCGCAGAATCCACTCTTGCCCGCGAGCCGTTCCCCATTCCGTCCGAGAGAATCACATACATTACCCCCGCCGAATCGGTGAAATACTCCCAGCAATCCCCGCAGACGCGGTTATTCCCTCTCGGTATCTGGTACGCACCCACCGCCGCGGAGAATCGGGGCTTCTCCACTGAGGTTAGCCGATACCGCCCTCCGCCGCCCGAAGCCTGCGGGATATCCAGTTCCCTGCCAAGGCTTCGCGACAGGAGAGTTCCCAGATAATCGTAAGTAACCCGCGGCTCGGTCGCACCGTAAGCCTCGAATCGCAGTTTTCCTCGTCTGTCGAACATCACGAATGCCTGAGGCAGTTCCACGCCCGCTTCTCTGAGAACTTTCTCCGCCCGCCGCTCTGCCGCCTGATAGCGGCACGCACACTTCACCGCACCGTTTGTGCTTGCCATTTCGTGGAGAATATCGCAAACTCCCTCGAGCTGGTCAACATAAATCCGCCGCAGTTCGCGAATACGCCGCTCGCCTGTTTTTGCGGAAACGTAGCGTGAATACTCCGCGTCAATCGCCTCTGCAACACCCCGCGGATTCACGCACATTTCAGTGCATTTCGGGGAGAGCGTCAGACCTTCCGCACCCGACACCGCACCGCTGCGAAGCAGCCCCGCCAGCCGCTCGAATTCTCCGCTCCACAGGTCGTAGTCTTTCCCCCAGCACGCCATCGAGTTGGGGCAGGAGCGGCAGCAGCGGTCTGCGGCACACTCGGGTACTTCGGCAAGCGAGATTTTGTATTTCCGGTCGAGAGTGTCAGCCGCCGACTCCAATCCCGCACCTATCCCCGCAATCGCGTCTGCCGCGAAATTGAGCCGTTCGCGGAGCATATACGAAACGGACGCGTCT
>JBJESA010000160.1:0-11282 GCA_051882535.1 Oscillospiraceae bacterium | reverse complement strand
GTGAGTGTTCCTGTTTTGTCGACACAAAGAACATCTACCCGTGCAAGCTGTTCAACACAATACAAGTCGCGGCATAGCGTATGATGCTTTGACAGACGAATTACGCTTACAGCCAAAGCTATACCCATAAGTAATACAAGTCCTTCGGGAATCATTCCAATCAGTGCCGCAACTGTGCTTGTGACGCTTGTTTCAAGCGGCGATTTCACTACAAATAATGATTTAATCATCATTATCAAGCCGTATGGTATGATTATCACAGAAAGAATGCGGATTATCTTGTTTATCGCATTCATCATATCAGAAACCGGCTTTTTGAAATACTTTGCAGATGTAATACGTCCCGCCATTGACTGTGTGCCTACTCGTGTAACTTCTGCTTTAACAAAGCCTGCGGACACATAGCTGCCTGAGAACACTTCGGAATCGATAGTCTTGTAAATCGCGTCACTTTCTCCTGTAATAAGGCTTTCGTTTATCTCACAGTCGCTCTCCCGTACAATGCCGTCTGCACAAATCTGCATACCCGCCGAGAGAAGCATAATGTCCCCGATTACTACATCATCTGCTGAAATGGTTTTTCTGATTCCATCTCGCAGTACTTCGGCTTTGGGTTCAGAAATGACAGATAGCTTGTCTATAGCACGTTTGGCACGGATTTCCTGATATATTCCGATTGCGGTATTGCATACAACCACACCGATAAACAGTGCGTTGCGAAAGCTGCCTACGAAAAAAACCAAAGCCGCAAGAACTATATTGATAAGATTGAACAGAGTGAAGATGTTCTCAAAAAGAATTTGGGATATACTTTTGGTCTTTGCAGTAAAGCCACTGTTGGATTGACCGTTTTCGACTCTCCGGCGGGCTTCTTCTTCCGAAAGACCTGTTTTTAAGTTTGTGTTGAACATAGTTCCTCCGTGTTTTTACCTGATGTTTCCATAAAGACAGTATAGGACTTTTGTAGTTTTATGTCAAGAGGTTATGGTTTGATTTCTTAACTGAAAATCGGATAATGTCCTTTGCATCGCCAAGTATTCCATATATGAAAAATTTGTGAAAATTTTTTAACACACTTGATTTTCATTCTCAGGTGTGCTAAAATGTATAATAGGGTAGATTACACTATAAAATTGCCGGTAATATATTAGAAACGGCAATAGAAAACGGTGTATATCGGTGAATAAATGTGTTTTGGGGTAACAAAATCTGAAACGCATAGGACAACAGGAGGTTACTTAATGGAAAATACGGTTAGAAAATTCGCAGAGGAAAAGCTGGATCTTTGTTTGAAGAATGACGCTATTTCCGATGAGTTGTACAGTAAATACGGAGTAAATCGCGGACTTCGCGACATCAAGGGAAAAGGCGTACTCACGGGACTTACCACTATATCGAAGATTGTGTCTTTCAAAGATGAAAACGGTGTACAAGTCCCTTGTGACGGCGAACTCTGGTATCGTGGATATAATGTGAAAGACCTCGCTGCAATGGGGGGAGAGGACGGTTTCACCTTCGAAAAGGCAACGTATCTGTTGATTTTTGGTGAGCTGCCGAACGAACAGGAGGAAAAGGAATTTTTTGAAATTCTTGGAAAATGCCGTCGTCTGCCGATTAACTTCACGCGTGACGTTATCATGAAAGCACCCAGCAAGGATATTATGAACACTATGACAAGAAGTATTTTGACTCTTGCTTCTTATGACAGCAGTGCTCTTTCGGGAAAACTGTCCGATGTAATATACCAGTGCATTATGCTGATTGCAGAATTCCCGATGCTTGCGGCTTATGCATACCATGCCTACAATCATTATGCGAATGATGACAGTATGTATATTCACCGTCCCGACCCTACGCTTTCAACTGCGGAGAATCTCCTTATGATGCTTCGTCCCGACAAGCAGTATACACATCTGGAGGCAAAGGTGCTGGATATGGCACTGCTTCTTCACATGGAGCATGGCGGCGGAAACAACTCTACCTTTACAACGAGAGTTGTAACTTCTTCGGGTTCTGATACCTATTCGACAATCGCTGCGGCTATGTCGTCTTTGAAAGGCCCGAAACATGGCGGTGCGAATATCAAGGTTATGGAGATGATGGATAATATCCGCGAAAATGTCAAGGATACCAAGGACTACGACGAAGTAAGCGATTATCTTGCGAAAATACTTGCAGGTGAAGCGTTTGACCACAAGGGACTTATCTATGGAATGGGTCACGCGGTTTACTCACTGTCCGACCCGCGTGAGCGTATCTTCCGTTCATACGTTGAAGAACTCGCTGTGGCAAAGCATAGAGAGGACGATCTTGTACTGTATGAGATTATCGAAAGTGCAGCACCCAAGCTCATTGCACAGAAGCGGAAGATTATGAAAGGCGTAAGTCCGAACGTGGACTTCTACAGCGGATTTGTATATGATATGCTGGGTATTCCGCAGGAATTGTATACTGCGATTTTTGCTATTGCAAGAATCGTCGGGTGGAGTGCACATCGTATTGAGGAGCTGTCTACTGCAAGCAGAATTATCCGTCCTGCTTATATGAGTGTTATGAAATCTCGTTCAGACGAAGAATAAAACAATGAATTTGGTCTGAAGATACGATGCCTTAAACTAAATTTGAGGTTATTTTTAGACTAAATATTCAACAATACGGAAGCCGGTTCGTTTAAGTTTTTTGTTCATTGTAACAAAAAACTTAAACTCCACTGTTCTGCGACAATCTTTGTGGCATATAGCACTTGAAATAGAAAAATATTTGGTATATAATATAAAGTGTAAAAGTGTTCTGCGGCTGATTATATGCCGACTTTTTTAGCCTGAAAGGAACTTTAAATATGCTTGACGAAAAAGTAATCATAAATATTCGCGGAAGAAAACTTCCTTTGAAAACCGATAATGCTCAACAGCTCTTAGCTGCTGCCGATGCGTTAGACAGCAAAATATCAAAGTATTGTTCAAATGGCTCTGACCTTTCCATGGATAAGGAAAAGGCAATTATTCTCGGTGCTCTTGAGTGCTTTACCGAGATAGAGGAACTCAAGGCAAATCTGGCATCTGTTACTGCCGAAAGCAATCGCCTTAAAGCGGGAGAAGAATCGGCAAAGAAGGCTGTCGAAAGCAATAAGAAGCTTCTCGAAGAAAATGCAGAACTCAAAAAGTCTGCCAATGAACTTGAGAAGGCAAATAAGAAGAATGCAGAACTTATCGGAAAGAATGAGCAGTTAGCAGAAACACTAAAAGAAGCAAATGAGAAGGCTGTGCAGTTTGCTCAGCTTGAAAAGGAGCTTTCCGAAACAAAAAAGCAGTGTGAAAATCTCGAAAAGAAGAATTCTCAGCTCTCAGCAGCTTCTAAGGAGAATTCGGATAAATTAACAGAGTTGAAAAAGGCGTCTGATGACAAGGATAAGAAAATTCTTTCTCTTGAAAAAAATCAGGCAAAATTTGATTCTGTTATGGCCGAAAACAAGCGTCTGTCCGAAAAGCTGAACAAAGCAGAGAATGTGGAAGAATCATACCGTCGCGAGCAGAAGCACGCAAATTCTCTGGAAACCGAACGCAACACACTCAAGGCAGCTAACGAGCATCTTGTAAAGGTTGATGCCGAGAATAAGAAGAAAATCGACATTCTCACTAAAACCGTGGACGAATTAAAAATCCAGAATGATAATCTCGCAAAGAATTCGGCTGACGCTGATGTCCTGAAAAAGGTACAAGGTGAACTTTCCGACAAGATTAAAGAGTGCGAAACAAAGGATTCCGAGCTTGCAGAAAAGCAGAAAGAATTCCAGTCAATTTCCACTGAACTTGATGAGCTGAAAGTGAAGTTTTCCCAGATTGAAAGCGAAAACACTGCACTCAAGCAGGCAGAGTCTTCTTCTGCGTCAAATGAGGAGCTGCAGAATCTCAAGAAGGAATCCTCAGAACTCACAGCCAAGAACGCTGACCTCATAAAAGAAATTAAGGCTCTGAAGAAGACGAATTCTTCGCTCGAAAAGCAGATTAAGGAAATGCTGGAGGAAGGTCAGCTTACATTATGAATGAGATTTTAGCACCTTGCGGAAGCATTGACTCACTCTATGCCGCACTGAACGCGGGTGCGGATGCGATTTATATTGGTATGAAAAAATTTTCGGCACGTAAAAATGCCGAAAATTTTTCTGATTTAGAACTAAAACAAGCCGTTATCGAGTGCCACAAACGAGGCGTTAAGGTATATGCGGCTATGAACACGCTTGTGTACGACAGCGAATTCTCCGAGTTTGCCGAGTGCGTAAAGACTGCTGCCGAATGTGGCGTTGACGCACTGATTGTACAGGATTTGGGTGCTGTTCGCATTATTCGTAGTGTATGTCCGGACTTGCCGATTCATGCATCTACCCAAATGACGCTTAACAGCGTAAGCGGTGTGAAAGCAGCCGAAGAACTCGGTTTTTCCCGTGTGGTAATCGGCAGAGAGTTGTCAAGCGAAGAGATAAGCAAGATTGCATCCGAAGCCAAGTCTGAACTAGAGGTGTTTGTACACGGTGCATTGTGCGTGAGCGTGAGCGGACAGTGCTATATGAGCAGTATTTTTGGCGGAAGAAGTGGAAATCGCGGGCTTTGTGCCCAGCCGTGCCGGCTTGATTTCTCGTGCGGCGAACGTCACAATGTTATCTCTTTAAAAGACCAGTCGCTGATTTCTCATCTTGGCGAATTGAAGAACATCAAGAGTTTCAAGATTGAGGGACGTATGAAACGCCCCGAGTATGTAGCATGTGCTGTAGACGCCTGCCGCAAGGCACTTTCCGGTACACTGTATGATGAGGAAAGGCTGAGTAACGTATTTTCACGCGGCGGTCTTACCGAGGGATATTTTAGCGGCGAAATGCGTGATATGAACGGAATCCGCGAAAAGGAAGATGTCGATAATTCCTCGAAAGCACTTGTGGGAATCAAAGAAATATACAAGGCGGAGTATCCGCGAATTCCTCTCAATATTTCCGTGGAAATATTCGATGGAAAGCCACTCAGGGCAGTAGCCGACTGCGAATACGGAAGTGTGGAAATCATCTTCGATATCGTTCCCGAGCCTGCAAGCGGCAAGCCGCTTGACGAGGCGTCTGTTTGCGACAGAATGGGAAAACTCGGCGGAACACAGTTTTTAGCGGGGAAAATCACTGCGTCTGTTGGTGAGGGACTCTATGTTGCGGCTTCCGCATTAAACGCTCTACGCCGTAGCGTATGCGATGCAATGACCGAAAAAGTCCTCGAAAAATGCTCGCCGAACTATAAAATCAACGAATTTGTTCTTCCGAAATCGGGAGAAACGCAAAGGGGCAAGCCGCTTAAACTCCGTGCAGAGATTTATTCGGCTGAACAGTTGAACAAAGCACTTTCCCTCGACTTCGAAAAAATATATGCTCCAATCGGACTGCTAGACAAAGACACAGACTGCAATGAGAAGATTATTGCAGTACCGCCGCTTGTCCTCAACAACTGTGAGGACGAGGTTAGAGATAGGCTCTTGAAGTTGAAATCTATTGGTTTTACAAAAGGGCTTGCACACACTCTTGCTCATGCGGAGTTATTGAGAGAATGCGGCTTTGAAATTCACGGCGGCTATCGTATGAACGTACTGAATTCACTGTCGGCTGCCGCTCTTTCCGATTACGGATTTTCGGATATTGTTGTGTCTTTTGAGGGTACGCATGACGCCCTTTCAAAAATACAGTCTGCTGTTCCCAAAGGTATTCTGGCTTATGGTAGAATACCGCTTATGCTGATGAGGCGTTGTCCTATCGCTAACGGCAAGCCTTGTTGCAAGAAATCCGCATTTGGAGAGGGGCAAAGCTGCAACGGTTCACTGATTGACCGCAGAGGAAATAAACTTCCGGTATTGTGCGGCGGCAACTGCGTCGAACTGCTTAATCCCGATGTTTTGATTTTGAGCGATAAGCGGGAAGTGATGCAGAGTTTCGACTTCTGTATTCTGAAATTCACCACTGAATCGGAATCAGAAGTAGAATCCATTTATAATATGTATACCAACAACGGAAAGCCCAAAGACAAGCTCACCAGAGGTTTGTATTTCCGAGGGGCTGAATAGCAAAAAGGAGTGATGAACGTGATACGGAAGCCGGGAATCCCAGCAAATGTCAACGCAGCGGTGAAAAATGACTCTGTAACCGTATCATGGCGTGCCGTATCCGGAGCAGACGGGTACAAGCTGTTTTTCTATGAAGCGGGTGACCCGTCTGTCTGCATAAAAACGCGTTATTCCGAGAAAAGCCAAAAGACAGTATCGGGTTTTGAAATTGGTAAGGAGTATTACGTCAAAGTCCGTGCATTTATTTTCGAGAATAATGCAGAGCATTTGGGTGAAGCATCACCTGTTACTGCATTTACACCGACAATCTGTTCATTGAAAGCGGAGGGGGCATTGTGCCTTAAAGCTGGAGAAACAGCACAGAGTAAATACGAATACATGGGTACACCGTCGTCGCTCACCTTTGTTTCGGGGAATTCCAAAGTTGCGGAGGTAGGTTCTGACGGAACAGTCAGAGCATTGAAGAATGGCGAGTGTTCGATTAAAATAACTACGCAGGATAAACAAGCTTCTACTACAAGGATTATAGTAGGAAGAAGCGGAAAATCCGCCGATAAACACGCTGTGATGATGTTCACCGGTGATATAATGTGTTCGGCGGGTGTTTGCGGCGAAAAACAAGATTATTTCGAGGCTTTCAATAATGTAAGGCACATTTTAAACCAAGCGGACTTTTCCACGGGTGTATTTGATGGAATATGTTCGCAGAAGATTCCTTTTGAGTACGAACAACGCCGCTTATCGAATTTATCGGTCGTTCCAAATGCACCGAAATCATTTGTTTCGGCTATTGCTGACGCGGGATTTGACGCTCTGGTCACTGCGGGAGATAATTCGCTTTCAGGTGGGATTGACGGATTGAAAGAAACTGTCGAAACCGTTAAGGCTTCGGGAGTTATGAATATCGGTACACTTGGGAATAACCCTGTTGTCACCTCAATAAAAGGAATAAAAGTCGGATTTGCCGCTGTAAATCTGGTTCTACAGAATTCTGATGATACTTCGGTAATAAATCATACTGCAAAATACGACAGGGAATATTTTGGAGAACTGGTAAACACTGCAAAATCTCAAGGGGCGGAGTTTATTGTCGTGTTTGCTCATTGGGGAGCCGGCGACTCGCACCAAATCCGCAAGTCACAACTCGAAGAAGCGAGTTTTATGGCAAACTCGGGTGCTGACCTTATTGTGGGTTCACACACCCATACCGTACAGTATTTCGGGATAATCACTACCAATGACGGACGAAAAGTTCCGTGTGCGTATTCTCTGGGAAATTTCCTTTCGGCGAAAGGCGATATGACTGACCACCGCGATGGGGCAATTCTGAGGGTGGAACTGTCACTCAAAAAGGGGAAGATTTCTGTTGAATGTTCTGCTATTCCTTGCTTTAGCGAAAGCGGGGAAGCGGGAGTATATGCTTCGGCGGCAGTTCCGGCACGAAATGTTGAAACTGAGGAATCAGCACGCCGCACTTTGAAGTATCTGGGAAAGAATATCAAACCGTATAAACCTTCTGCAGCAATTATCGGTTCGTCGATACTTAGCAGAATTATTACCGCGGGAGATGGATTCCGTGTGAACAAAACCGCTATGTACTTATCTCCGCTGTCGCTTGGAGCAAAGGAATATCCCGATATTCCCGATGGAATTGACGATACACTTAAACTCGACCTTGGAAAAGACATCAAGAATGCCCTTGGCAAGTGCGATTACGCTGTAGTGGATTTCTACACTGCGGCGACTGTTTCTTGCTTTAAATTCGGGGACGAAATCTCAGAGGAGCCGTGCTATTTCTCCAACTCCAAGAAGCTGCGTAGTTCGGAATTCTATGCAGAGCACCGCTCGGAGTGGCTCAGAATTCGCCCCCCGTTTGGTGAAACGATGTGGAAGCCGCTTGTCAGAAGATTCTCGGAGCGTTTACTGGCGGTGTTCCCCTCGGAGAAGATAGTGCTTTTCAGAACGAAAATTACTTCAAACAGAATATGCGGAGCTATGCTTCGCACTGTCCCCGAAAACACGCGGCAAAATCGCTTGATACACGAGATGGAGGATTATTTCATCTCACTTGTAAATCCGTCTGTTGTAGAGTTATCGGACAAGTATTTTGTTGAAGAGGGAAGTCTTGTTTCTTTTGAAGATGGATATTACTCAGACGCATACTCGGCGTTTTGCGACATACTTTCCGGAAACGGAAGAAATTATGTAGGCTCTGTTGATACCGCACAGTGGTTTTCGCGTGCTATGAAGTACTATGAGAGTATGATAACGCTTTCGCTTCACAGCCGACTACTTGATATGACTAATGCTGCCGATAAGCTGATTGCATTCACCAATGAGGAATTCTGTGCAAGACACAGCGAGCGACTTATTCGTCTTAAGCAGGCAGGAAAATCCGACCTTATGTATGTAAAGAACTTCTTTGCTGGTGAGGGCGAAGCGGAGGAACTGATACAAGCAGCAGAGATTATCCATTTTGTGGAAAAAGCCAATCTCACAAAACCCTATGACTTTTACGCACCCGCGTTCGACAATAACTACAATATCGTAAAGTCCATAGCAAGGCTGTTGGCAAAAGAAGTCGGCAGTCCCGTCAATGAACGAAATGCTGAAATGGTATTTTTGATTAAAGGCAAACCACAAGCTAAGCGTTATTTCACCGACCTATACAGTTATGCGGTTGATATTTGGGGAAGTGATGTTTCCCGCTTGTGTGCAGAACGCTGTGCTGATGTTTACATCAACGAAATAATAACAATGCAGCCACAGATTCTGTGCAAAGAAAAACCCGCTTTCAAGCGTGAAGATTTCAATCCCGAAGATTTTGGCGAAAACCTCAAACTCCTTAAAATTGCCCGTTCGGCTTTAACACGGGACGGAATTAACTGCTGCGAGAACAGCCCCGCACCTTGGATTATCGTTGACTTCGGTGATATCATCTCCAAAGTATGCGAATATAATGGATATTTGTTTGAATTTGACGAAGAAATTCGTGCAACCAAATTCTATAAGAAAATCCGCGGACAATGTTCCGAGGGGTACATTTTTGAGAAACAGAATATGAAGTTCTGTTCAGATGGTGTTACCGGCTTCTCAAAAGAGATGCTTGAACTATATGGAGAGAACATAATTCTTATAAAGTCCCAGCCTACTAAATCCTATATATCGCGGGACTATCGCCTTGAGAAACTCACAGACGACTTGTTTGAAATCAAGCGGAAGTTCATCTCACTCTGCGAGGAGCGTTTTGCTGCAGTTACGGGCTGCTATGTAATTGACATTTCCAAGAATTTCTATTCTTCCGAGAGCTATCCTTACGGCGGGAAAGGTCTTACAAATTACGAAGATGAGTTTTACCGCCAGACTTCAGAATACATCTCGCAGATTGTCCGTGGCAGTGAACAGCGGATTTTCACTGAAATTGACGAAAATTATATTCTTCTCAGAACTCTTAAACTGAAACGCGAATAACAGAAAGGGGGATTGCTATGAAAAGGAAATGGCTTGCAGCAGCTCTGCTGGCTTCTTGGCTTTTGTCCGGCTGCGATGTGTCGGGGAGCGGAAACAGCAATCCCTCCACTTCATCAAGTTCTCAAAGCGTGTCAGCTTCGAACAATTCGGGGAACGTTTCCACCACCGACAATTCTGTAAATGAGCCGCAGCAAAGTACATCTGATTCTACACCCGAGAGTACGTTTTCTACCGAGAATTCCTCCACCACCGAACAATCAACTTCTACTTCGGAATACATACAAAGCACAAGCGAAGTAGAGAGTTCATCTTTACAGTCTACGGCATCATCTTCAACAACCGAAAGTGTACCGGATAAGCCTTTTGTTGTAGTAATCCCCGATGTGCCGATGCCGAGTTCACCGGGGATTAATATAGCGAAAGCGGCAAGCGGCTCGGTTGATTATTCCAATGCGAAATACGGCTATATCTCCGCTTGTTACACAGGGGATAAGGGCAAGTGCAAACTAAGAATAGAGGCAAATGGTCAGACATATGACCATGACTTAGACCCGAACGGGAAAACCGAATACTATCCGCTTTCAATGGGGAGCGGGAAATACAAGGTTTCGCTCTTTGAACGGATTGAAGGTACTTCGTATTCTGTGGTACTTCGGCAGGAGTTTCAGGCGGATATCGATAACTCGCTGTCGCCGTTCCTTTATCCGAATCGCTATGTCTTATTTGATAAGGGTGCGGATTGCACATATAAAGCAGCCGAGCTTTGTGCAGGTAAGGATAAAACCATAGACAAGATTGCATCTGTATTTGTATGGGTGACCGATAATATAACGTATGACTTCGATTTAGCGGCTACGGTAAAGAGCGGATATGTCCCCAATCCCGATGCCGTTCTCACGAAGAAAAGCGGAATTTGCTTTGACTATGCGTCGCTTATGGCGGCTATGCTCCGTTCGCAGGGGATACCGTCACGGTTGGTAATCGGCTATGCTTCTCCCGATATCTATCACGCCTGGAACGAGGTATATACAAAAGAAACAGGGTGGATTACCCCCGAACTTCTCCTAAAAAACAGCGGGTATAATTTGGTAGACGCGACTTTCTACGCGGGAAGCAGTGACAAGAAAAAAATATCGGAGTACATTTCAAACAACGGTAACTATTCCGCGGTGTACTATTATTAATAAGGAAGAAAACAATGAAAAAACTTACGAATGACGAGATTGCGTATTTCTGCGAACAACTAGCCCTGATGCTGGAAGCGGGAATGAATCTGAGCGATGGACTTTCCATAATCTGCGAGGACATTTCCGACAAGAAAATATCTGCTGTCTGCAACGCAATGCGTACCGCCTTAAATGACGGAAACACCCTTGCAGCTTCAATGGAAAAGAGCGGAGCTTTTCCCGAGTATAGCATCAAGATGGTAAAAATTGGCGAAGTATCGGGACAGCTTGAAAAAGTACTCAACGGATTGAACGAGTACTACACCGACCGTGCACAGATTGGACGTGCTATACGTACCGCTTTGCTTCACCCTTTGATGCTTCTTGGTATGATGACAGCGGTTATAATCGTGCTAATCACGCTTGTAATACCTATGTTCGGCGAGATTTTCGAGCAGTTTGACGCTTCTGTAACCTCCGTTGTGCAACAGAGTATCGATATGGCATACACGGTAGGAACTGTGATGCTTATTGTACTTCTGGTAATATTGGCAT
>JBJESA010000159.1:0-11314 GCA_051882535.1 Oscillospiraceae bacterium | reverse complement strand
TTCAACTAAATCACCATCAAGAACGAAATTATCCCCGATATACCCATACTAAACGATTCTGCGTGATCCTTCGCTATGCTCTTAGGCATTACTTCGCCAAAAATCAAAACAACCAAAGTTGTTGCAATCGTAGACACCAGCGAACCGTACTGATTTCCCGCCGACTCGCCGAATGCTTCGCTTATTAAACGTATAGCAAGCAATGTCGCCAGCGAAGAGCAGGCAATATTTACAATGTTGTTTCCAATAAGAATAGTCGTGACCGCCTTGTCGTACTTCTGGAGAATACGGAGAGTTCGTGCTGCCGCCTTATTTCCGTTATCCGCCATACTCTTCAGCCGAATTCTGTTTGCACCGGTGAGTGCAGTTTCAGAAGCCGAGAAGAAAGACGACATAGCTATCAGAATCACGATTAGTGCGATATCCATAAAATTCCTTTCAAGTTAAAACGTATTTTTCTATACTCTTGATTACGCCGCAGTCATTATTACTTGGTGCTATGAAGCGGCACAGCTTCTTGACTTCATCATGTCCGTTTTCCATGCAAAAGCTCCACTCAGCCGCTTGGAGCATATCGACATCATTAAAGTAATCGCCAAACGCCATCGTTTCACTTCTGGATACGCCAAGACTCTGCTGAAGTTTTTGGAGTGCTCTGCCCTTGCTCACTCCTCCTGCCATCACGTCCATCCAAAGCTCGCCCGAAGCCTGAACATTCAGTTTATCGCCGAACATCTTATCAAGCAGCGGTTTTCCGTGAGTAACCGTTCCGTTCATATCACATATAGCCAATTTGTAGATATCGTCCTCAATGTCAAGGAAACTGTCAACCACGGTGTGGAACTTGTAATATCTCCCGACATCGTCCGAGAAACTCTCACCCATATCAAGATGATACACACCGTTTTTAGCACACGCCACAAGGAGAAATCCTCCCTCGCTTTCGCAGAAACGAACAAGGTCCTCGTACACCTCTCGCTCCAGCAAATCGCAGCTCACAAGTTCCCCTCTATGAATTACGCAGGCACCGTTATCGCAGATAAACGACATACGGCTGACATAATCCTCAGGGAACAAATGCTCCAATGCACTGTACGTTCGCCCGCTCGAAACCGCGAACGTTATCCCACGCTCAAACAATGCGTCAAGTGTTGTAACAAAATTCTTCGGCAGCCGCTTTTCATCATCAAGCAAAGTGCCGTCCATATCGCTTGCAATAAGTTTTATCATTCTTCCACCTAATTTAAAAATGCACGTTTTTTAGTTTCGTATACTCCGTCATCGCACAGTGATATGTCAAACCGATTCACAGCGTCTTCGATACAGCGGAAGATATCCTCGGGAATGTCCTCTTCTCTTGCCATTTTTTGAAGAGCCGAAATATATGTCTTTTGGAGAAAATCAGAGTTTCTTACTCCCATTTTCATACGAACTCTTTCTCCCGTATCAGCATTGAACAGCATACGGCTATCCTGTTCAAAAATCTTGAATAGTTGTCCCACCAGGTCCCTGCTATTCTTGAAAATATAGTGCTGATATACCGACGCCCTGCAAATTGCTCCCAAATCATAATCCCTAGGAAGTTTATTGAACATCATAAGCAGCGTGAAAAAATAGTCGTCAAGTGCACAGAATTTCTCCGACTGCCCCAATGCAAGCGTCAAGCTGTCAACATCTGCCGCCGTAAACTTCACAGCGGTATCCAATGCGTTTCGTCTGCCATTCATTGGACAAATATCAATCGGCACTGGCACCTCATTTTTCAATTGAAGAACATAACGCTCCGCTTCCCCAACCGACATAAAAGGGAAACTTCCACGCAGCCTTACCGCCGTAATTTCACCGTCCAGAAGCTGTCTTGCATAATGAAACACTCTTGCATTCAAGTTTTCCCCTGCTGAGAAGCCGAGCATCGCAGGAATATCAATTTTGATTTTCTTCTTGATATCGCTGAGCGTGAGGTGAATGTAGTCGAAATCAAAAACTTCGCACAGCTTCAAAAACATCGGGTCTACAAGTCGGAAGATGTAGCCAACTCCGCTCGGCAATGTGCGGAGCTTCATCAATGCACGAAAATCCAACTCGACATATTTTACACCCGCTTCTCTGAGTGCTTCAATATACCTATAGATATATTCAGGGTTTACATCATCCCGCAGAATATATACGCATAAACTGTTGTCTACCAATGCTGTTCTCATCAATATTATCCTTTTTTAATTTAAGACAGACTTACGCCACAGTAAAATTTCTGCTGATAGTACGGAGTGGTAATATTCACCGACATAACGCCCGCTTCACGGTTTGAAGGCGTGAGGCAAGCAATCATCTTGCCGTCGCCTATGTATATACCGCCAAATCCGACATCGGTATCGGTTTCATTGTAGAAGAACACCAAATCTCCCGCTTTCAACTCGGAATAGTCCAGCTTTCTGCCCATCTCGGATTGCTTTTCAATGCTGCGTGGGCAGTTGTGGAAACCGTTCTCACGCAGAACATAGTAAATAAAGCCTGGGGTGTCAAATCCATCGGGGTTATTCCCCCCAAGCACGAACGGCACACCGATAAGCGAACTTGCCGTTGCAACAATGCTGTCAGCAGCAGAAAACTCCCCGCTCGGCGTTGATGTAATAGAGCCGGTGGAAGAGGCAGAAGATGAAGAAATAGGCTTACCGCCACTATCCGGTACAGATACGGAAGAAGTTGAACTTTCTTCCTGCGAACTATGAGTAGAACTCTCCCCGCCTGCAGAATTATATTCGCTCGCAGAATTATCCGATTCACCGCCCCAATTCGGGATTTCTCCGGAAGTGGAAGATGTACCTGTATCCTTTGCCAATCCCGCGAAAATCACCGCTGCAATAACTCCAATCGCAACCAGAGTCACAACGATAATAATCAGAATGTTATTTTTCATTTTTATCTCCCCAAATAGTTCAACAAATCAAAAATGCCGGTTGAAAATCAGTATTCTACACTATATCAGATCGGAATAACCTCGAGTTTGTCATCTACGATTGTCACCCGTGCCCTTGACGCCGCCTCTGAAACCTCCAGCGTAAGGAAGTTTATTACAAACTTTGAACCGGGGTAAATTGTACCGGTACAAATCGCACTCAGGTTGTCCTTGTTCTTAATATCTTCCTCCAGTTGAGCCAGAGTTTCCTGGATTTGCGTTTTTCTCATCGAGTGGAACAGCTTATTCTGCGTTTCGATACGGAACTGCTTTTGCTGTGCATCTGTCAGGTTTCCGCCTTGTGCTTGTTTTCTCTGTTTGAGAAAGGCAAGATTCTTAACGGCCATATCGAATATTCTTATCGACTCGTTCAAATCTGCTTCTGCTTCGCGTTTTCTTAAGAAAAGCACCGAGCCATCTCCAACATACACTTCGGTCGGAGTATACTTTGTCGAGCCTATTACACCCGCAGTGACGTCGTGCATCGATGTCACCTTTCCTCCGCATATTACGCCCTTTGAACCTTTTGCAGTCAACGCACCGTAACAGAAGATATCACAGAATGCGAACTGCTTCGAGCTGACATCTCACTTAGAAAAAACCTCTGCGTTTTCGCAAAAGCCTATATCAACATTTCCATCGCAGGTAATCTTAGAATTGATGCAGCCGCCAACAATAGTCACATTACCGCCGGCAATTATTTCGCCGCCGAACACGCTTCCGTCAATCTTGACGTTCTTGCCCGCATTAACCGTAAAGCCTTCCATGACATTGCCCTTGATATGTACATCGCCCAGGAAATTAATGTTGCCGACAGACATATCCAAATCCGTCTTTATAGTAACTCCTTCTTCGACCTGGAAGCAACCGTTTCCAAAGACAATATGTCCGTCACACGCAGCGAGAATTTTCAATCCATCAAGCGTCAGCAGCGTATTCTTTCCGAGCGAAATCTTCGGCTGAGCACCCGGCTGTGCAGGAATAACCTTGCCGAAAATATTCTTTCCGGGAACGCCCTCGGTCGGCATTACAATATCTGCAATTACATCATTCTTCTGAATGGGTACAATAGCGTTAAGCTCGCGGTAATCAGCTATACCAAATTCGTCCTGATGGGGTTTGAGCTTATGTTCCTTGTCAAAACGGAAATTGATATAACCATTCTGACCTCTCTTCGGCTCGATATATTTTGCAATGCAGGTGGAAACTTCGTAGATTTTATCGTCCACAATTTTCTTGACTGCGTCAAAATCAATACCGGTAGTGATTCCGGCATGCTTGATTACATCATTAACCATTTCGAGAGTTATCTCCGCACCGCCATTTTGAGGTGCATGGAGAACAACCGTAGCAGAAAGACCGGTTCCCTCACAAGTAAGTTCAACTCTGCCGTCAAGCTTTACATTAGTCTCATCAGCCATGATACCGCCCCCATTCCTTAAAATGTAATATTTTCATATTGTTGTATGTATGATATGTGTAACTCACTAAAATCCATTCTCCAGTATATCAATAACGTCTGCAAGACTGTCAGCCTTGCTGTAAATAATCCCGTTCAACTCCGCGTCAGGCTGTGTCAAATCCGGCACCATCACCGTTATGCAGGCCGCACTTGACGCAGACTTTACGCCATTAGGCGAGTCCTCAAGTGCCATACACTCATGCGGCGGCAAACCCAGCTGCTGTGCTGCATAAAGGTAAATGTCGGGACTTGGTTTTCCCCTCTGCACCATAGCGGCACAGATTATCTTGTCAAACCGGTCGAATATTCCCACCTGTGTGAGATAGTCGCTCGCACGCTCGTAATCGGTGGCTGTGCAAACAGCCGAGGGAATTCCCCGACTTTTCAGATAATCAAGAAGTTCGACTGCACCTGCCTTTAGCTCCAGCGGATTTTGCGAGAGGTACTCCCTCATCAGCTCCATACGCCTGCCACGCACCTCGAGGTAATCGAAATCCTCTCCAAACTGCTCTTTTAAATATGGTATAGCATAACTTCTATGCAGAGAACGCAGGTACAAGGCATGTTCTCGCGTCATTGGAAAGCCCAACTCATTCGCCGCCTGAACCCAGAACTGCACCAACAGCTTCTCTGTATCCAGAATCAGCCCGTCCATGTCAAAAATAACCGCTTTTATCATATCACAATCATTCTTTCATCTTGAATATCCGAGTTTATGCCCTACCTATTCAATTATAATTATAGCATACTTGCATAAAAAAGTCAACGATATTTTCTTATAAACTGTGTATTATTGTCCTCAAGTAAAAAATCCCCGCAATTTGTAAAAAAATTCTTAAAAAACACTTGAAATTTTAAAAGAGATGTGGTATAATTGGAAAGTATGGTATTTTAAACAATTGGAGGACTTCACATAATGAATATTTTTGAAATAGTAAGTGCGATTGTTCTTATACTCGCATGTGTATTTATAGTAATTGTTGTTTTGATGAAGGATACAAAGACACAGATGTCACAGAGCATTTCGGGTACATCTTCGGACAGCTTCTTCCAGAAGAATGCAGGAAGAACCAAGGAAGCACGCCTCAATCAAGCTACTATTGTGGCTGTTGTAGTGTTCTTCGTTCTGGCACTTGCGGTCAACATCATCAATGTGTACGGCGGCAAAAAAGCAGACAGCGAGTCGAGCTCTTCAATTACAAGCTCTGTAAGCGATACTTCGGACACATCAGATACTTCTTCCGACACTTCTTCCGACACATCTTCAGACACATCGGACACTTCTTCCGAGACTTCTTCTGAAACAACTTCGGATACTTCTTCCGGCACAAGCGAAGATAGCTCGGTTTCTTCTGCAACATCGGCTGAATAATCATAAGACAGGCTGCACGCCTGTCTTTCTTTTAATGTAAAGTTCAGGTAAAACGGGAGGTTACGGAAATGAACAAACTCAAAATCAGTATTATCGATTCTCTTTACAACTTCAAGGAGCTTACAGAAAAGGATTTGCTTAAGAAGCTTGAACTCACCAAGAAGAGTGCAAAGAAACTCTCCGACACTCTCGCTCAAATGAAAAAATACGGTGACATCACCAACAAAAAGGGCGTATGGAGACTGAAAAACCCCGAAGAATACTTCACCGCCGAAGTGTCACGCGTCACTCCGAGAGCGGGATTTATCTGTGATATGTCCGAGATGGGCGAAGAATTTTTCGTGCGGGGACGTGATATGCGTGGTGCTATCCCGGGCGATACCGTCCTTGCAAAGATGACCGCAGAAGCGTTCGAGGGACGCAGTCCCGAGGCGGTGGTAATTTCAGTGCTTCAGCAGAGCGACAGACTGCTCACAGGCGTTATCGTATCCGAGAACAACCGTCTGATGGTAATGCCCGATGATTTGTGCAATGAGCCGCTGTATATTTCTAAGCTCGGAGATAAGCAGCCGGTTGTCGGCGACAAGGTTGCATTCAGCATTAAAAAACGTGGCGAGCGTCACTTTGACCACACGGTCGCTATTGAGGAAATCTTCGGCAACTCGCAGGTTGCTAAGACCTGTGCAGAGGCATATATGCTGGTGAACGGGCTGCACACCGAATTCCCCGAGGACGTTCTTCTTGAGGCTTCAAAGCTGGATATTGACGAACCTGACGAGGACGAGGTTGCCCGCCGTCTGGATTTGCGTGGCGAGCCGATTTTCACGATTGACGGTGCGGATACAAAGGATATCGACGACGCAATCTCCATCACCAAGACGGATAAAGGATATAAGCTGGGCGTTCATATTGCCGATGTTTCTCACTATGTCAAGAAAGGCTCTCCCCTCGACAAGGAGGCTTTCACCCGCGGTACTTCGATTTACTACGCAGACCGCGTTGTGCCGATGCTCCCTAAGGAACTCTCTAACGGTATCTGCTCGCTGAATCCTAATGTTGACCGTCTTGCGTTCTCCTGTCTGATGGACGTATCCGCTGACGGAAAACTTGAGGGCTACAAGTTCGAGAAAACCGTTATCCGCAGCCGTGTGAAAGGTGTTTATTCCGAGGTGAACAAGATTCTCGATGGTACTGCCTCCGATGAAATCAAGGAGAAGTACGCCAGAGTAATCGATCGCATTCCCGTGATGTTGGAGCTTTCGAAAATTCTTGAGCAAAACCGCGTAAACAGAGGTGCTCCCGAGATTGACACCCTCGAAACAAAGATTGTAACCGATGAGAACGGTGTTTGCGTCGATGTCAAGCCCCGTGAGCGTGGAGTTGCCGAAGGCATAATCGAGGAATTTATGCTGATAGCCAACAATGCTGCGGCAAATCTCGCGATGAAAGAGAATTTCCCGTTCGTCTACAGAATTCACGAAGCACCACCCGCAGAGAAACTTCTCGCCTTGGGCGACACTCTCACCGCACTTGGCGTAAATCCCGAGGGAATAAACGAAAAGTCCTCCGCTGCTGACCTTGCAAAGGTGCTGCGTGACAGCAAGGACAGCGACAAGTATATTGTCATTAATCGAATTGTACTGCGGACTATGATGAAAGCAAAATACTCTCACGAGCCACTTGGTCACTACGGACTGGTGATGCCCGAATACTCGCACTTCACCTCCCCTATCCGCCGTTATGCCGACTTGTCCATTCACAGAATTCTCACTGATTACGTCTATGCACTCAGCAACGAGAAACTCAACAAGAAGTACAAGGAGTTTGCCGAGGACGCAGGCCGTCAAGCAAGCAACACCGAGCTTTCAGCTGTCCGCTGTGAACGCGAGGTTGAAACATTTTATATGGCAGAGTATATGAAGAATCACATAGGCGAGGAATTCGAGGGCTTTATCTCGGGTGTATCGCCCACCGGAATCTTCGTCGGACTCCCCAACACGATTGAGGGAATGGTATCGGTAAACGCAATGCCCGTAGGCGAATATGAGGTACAGCACGGAGTTATCCTCACCGGTGCAGCTAACGGAAAGGTCTACACAGTGGGTGATCCGATTAAGGTAAAACTCGCGTCAGTTAATGTAAACGGCGGCTTTATCGACTTTGTTCTTTGCGAATAATCACATCTTCCGCCTGTCAGCTTATGACAGGCGGATTTTGCATTGGCAGTGACAATTCTTCAACAGAATGCCCAAAAAATTTATATTTCACTAACAAACAATCAACGAGATTACTATTGACTAATAGAGGAAAAAATGGTAGAATGAAAAACGGAGTGTGAATTTCGCTCCTTTGGTTGGTATAAACGCGTTTTTTGCGTAATACAAAAATGAGCAGCACAAGCTGCCCCAAATTCAGGAGAAGAACAAATGAAGGAAAAAGCAAAAAAGAATCCCGCTGAAAGTATGAAGCCCAAACTTTTCACGGTGATGAAAAACTACTCAAAAGGTCAATTCGTTAAGGACTTGATTGCGGGTATCATTGTTGCGATTATCGCACTCCCGCTGTCGATTGCACTTGCCCTCGCTTCGGGTGTAAGACCTGAACAAGGTCTGTATACTGCGATTACGGCAGGTTTCGTGGTATCGTTCCTCGGTGGCTCCCGCGTACAGATTGCCGGCCCTACCGCCGCATTTGCGACTATCGTTGCGGGTATTGTGGCAACCGAGGGAATGGACGGACTGGTTATTTCCACCATTATGGCGGGTATCTTCCTCGTGATTATGGGCCTGTGCAAGTTCGGAAGCCTTATCAAGTACATTCCAAGCACTATTACAGCCGGATTTACTTTCGGTATCGCGGTGACTATCGCAATCGGTCAGGTAAAGGACTTCTGCGGTATGAAGTTCGAGGGTTCGCCTATTGAAACCACCGAAAAGGTAGTTGAGATTTGCCGCAGCATAGGTACTTTCAACTATCAGGCATTTCTTGTCGGGCTGCTGTCGCTTGCAATCCTCATCTTCCTGCCTATGATTCCGCTGAAGATATTCAAGAAGATTCCCCCGTCACTGGTTGCGGTTATTGTATGTGCCGCAGTGGTTAAACTCGCACATCTCAATGTAAACACTATCGGTGATTTGTACACCATCTCCTCCGCACCTCCCACATTCCACCTCCCCGAAATCAGCTTCGAACGCGTCAAGGCTCTTGTTCCCAATGCATTTACAATTGCAATTCTTGCGGCTGTTGAGAGTTTGCTCTCATGCGTTGTTGCAGACGGTATGATTGGTTCCAAGCACCGCTCTAATGTGGAACTTACCGCACAGGGTGCGGGCAACATAGTATCTGCTCTCTTCGGAGGAATTCCCGCAACCGGTGCAATCGCACGTACAGCGGCTAACATCAAGAACGGTGGCAGAACTCCTATCGCAGGTATGGTACACGCAATCGTACTCCTTGTAATTCTCGTTGTGCTTATGCCTTATGCGGCTATGATTCCCATGCCCACAATCGCGGCAATTCTGTTTGTTGTCGCATATAATATGTGCGGCTGGCGTGAGATTGTAAACACTGTCAAGACTGCTCCTAAGAGCGATATTATGGTACTTTTAACAACGCTTGTTCTCACCGTAGTATTCGACCTGGTTGTAGCAATCGGCGTTGGTATCGTACTTGCGGCTTTGCTCTTTATGAAGAGAATGGCAGACGTTACCGAGTCACGCAGCTGGGTGGAGGACGGCGTTGAGCTTGACGAAACCAACGACCCCGACCATATCTCGCTTAAGAAAATCCCCGCAAACACACAGGTATTCGAAATTAACGGTCCTATGTTCTTCGCTGCGTCGGATAAGTTCAACTACTTTATCGACAAGAACAGTAAATTGGACGTACTGTGTATTCGTATGAGAAACGTACCTGCAATTGACGCTTCAGGTGTTGCGGTACTCAGCAGAATAGTTGACTACTGCAAGAAGAAGAACATTGAAGTCGTATTTTCCCACGTCAACGAACAGCCCCTCAAGGCTATGCGTAAGGCGGGTATCGTAAAGAAGGTCGGCACCGAGAACATCTGCTCTCACATAGACGTTGCTCTTATGCGTGCAGAAAAACTTGAGGAAATCGCTTCTTCAAAAAGAGTTAAGGCTTAAATTTAATGGGTGGAATGGCAAAAATGCCACTCCACCCTAAATTATACTTGATTTTTTTCTTCGGATATGGTAAAATAGGTTAAAAGCTAAAATATGAGGTGCAATTATGGACATGGATTTTGATTTTGATACTGAATTTGACGCTAAACTGGACAGTCTGCTCGAAAAACTGGACAAGGAATTTAACACTTCCAGAAAGAAACATATTGTAGCAGTTGATGACGACAGAAATGTCCTGAAACTCATAAAGACTATTCTCGGCGAAACTTATGATATTACCCCTATGGCAAACGGAATGATGGCGATAAACTATTTTAAGAATAAAACCGCCGACTTAATTCTGCTGGATTACGAGATGCCGGTAATGTCGGGTGCGGATACTCTTAAAAAGCTCCGTGAAATGCCGAATACCGCAAATATACCGGTTGTTTTCCTCACCAGCGTTTCCGATAACGAGAAGGTTAAGGAGATTATGATGCTGGGAGTTACCGACTACATACTCAAGCCTATCAATGTGGATAGAATACGCAGTGACATTAAGAGAATTCTGGGATAGAAATGAAACCGCAAAAAGGACCAAAAAAGTTCAAATTTAATCTTGGACACGCGATGTATCTCACTGTAATTGTGTGTACAATAGCTATGTTGTGTGCTAATTTCAACGCCGCCGCACAAAGAGAAAAAGTCCGGATTATCTGTGAGAGCGGAAGTTTTCTGGACGGCGTATCAGACCAATATCCTTGGTTGGAGATTATTCCTGTGGAATCTATCGGAGAGGTTCGAGTTATCGAAAACAGCACTTCTTCGCAATCGGCTCCCATACCCGAGTCGGAAAAAATCAATATCAATACCGCTTCTTCGGAGGAACTGCAAAAACTCAGCGGAATCGGCGAAACAAAAGCCGCCGCAATTATCCAATACCGCACTGAAAACGGTGAATTTAAAAGCATCGAAGAAATCTGCCGAGTAAAGGGCATCGGCGACGCAACATTCAACAAAATCCGCGATAAAATCACGATATAATAAAAAGAGCCGCTTTAATTCAGCGGCTCTTAGTTTTAGAAGTTATGTTCAGATATTCTCGAGCGACTTTTCGAGGAACTGTCTTGTCCTCTCGCTCTTGGGGTTGGTGAACACTTCGTTCGGGTCACCCTCCTCCTCGATTACGCCGTCTGCCATGAAGATGATTTTATCGGCTACTCCGCGGGCGAAGTTCATCTCGTGGGTAACTACTATCATTGTGCGTGACGATGTTTTCAAGTTGCGTATTACCTGCAACACCTCGCCGGTAAGTTCCGGGTCAAGTGCAGAAGTCGGCTCGTCGAAACAGAGAATATCGGGACTTAATGCAAGTGCTCTCGCTATTGCCACACGCTGCT
>JBJESA010000158.1:0-2616 GCA_051882535.1 Oscillospiraceae bacterium | reverse complement strand
TGGTGGAAGTTGAGGGGCTCGAACCCCCGACCCTCTGCTTGTAAGGCAGATGCTCTCCCAGCTGAGCTAAACTTCCGTCCGTTCCGCTTCAAAACTTGTCAATCTCTCGGCGACTTATACATTATATCACATTCAAGGAGATTTGTCAATAGGTTTTTTGAAAAAATTTTAATTTTTTCAAATTAATTGTCAAGACCTTGTGCTTGTCAATCAAACCAATTTCTTTTCTGCCTTTATGATATTTCGCTTCAAGTTTTCTTTCCCGCTCTCAGCGACTTTTATATTATACCTCATTCAGGCAGAAAAGTCAATAGGTTTTTTGAATTTTTTTAGTTTTTATTCGATTTTAGCAAATTAATCAAGTCATCTGCCGAAAAAACGTACTTCTTATTGCAAAAGTGACAACAAACTTCGGTTTTTTCCTGCTCAGAGGCTAATTTTTCGAGTTCTTTTCTTCCCAGTGAAATGAGAATACCCTCAGTCCTTTCTCTCGAGCAGTCACATTTATATTGTGCTTCCCACTTATCCAGAACTTCTCCGCCCAAACCCTCCAAAGCAGAGAGTGCTATATCCTCGGGCGATTTGTTTTCCTCCAGCATCTTGCCTACACCATCTAGCTTTGCAAGATTTTTATCCAGAGTGGCGATAGTCTTCTCCGAAATGGGAGGCACGGCTTGGAGCATATACCCGCCCGCCTTGGATACGCCGTTCTCCCCGAACAAAATGCCAATCTCGAAAACTGTCGGCAGCTGTTCACTTATAGAATAGTACTCGGTGAGAGCACGTGCAATATTGCCTGTGGTGAGGGGAATCTGCCCGACATACGGCTCTTTCAACCCCAAATCCTTGATAACGGTGAGAGTTCCTTCCTTACCAATAAGCGACTCAATATCCTCCGCGTCTGCGGTGGGATTGGTAACGCAGCACTTGACGTTCCCCTTATAATCGGAAACTGCTGTAAGCGTGCCGCAAGGTCCTCCGCCGTTAATCCGCACGGTAATCTTATCGCTCGGGTATTTGAGCATACAGCCCATAAGCGAGCAAGCGGACGCCATTCTTCCCAGAGCAGCCTGCACTGCACGAGATGCCTCGTGCATTTGTCCAATCTCGCATACTATATCGGTACTGTCTATTGCTGCACAAAGGCAGCTGCCGTCCTCAGACAGTGTTCTTACAATTTGTCCCATAATTTCTCCGGTTCTACCATACTATTATATTCCAATAGCGTGGATTTATTCCTATTATATTACTTTTTTCGTGCCGCTATCAGCAGTTTCTCGGATTTTTCATTCGGCTGACTGTGCGTGAGGTACTCATAGACTGCGGCTATCTCAAAGCCTGCGTTCTCCAGCATACTTAAATAATCGGACTGGGGCAGTGCGATTTCGCTGAACTCCTCGAAGCCGCGGGTATACGCACCGTCTTCCTCCTCGAAAAACAAATCCAGCTCTATCGACACGCGGTTTTCCTCGGGCGAATACTCATTTTGCCACACACAATACACTCCGTCCACATCGTACACGAAGGTATTATTCCCCAAAATCTCACGATGCTTATACTCTGTGTTTACATCAAATACAAATATACCGTCTGTTTTGAGATTTTGCGACGCTAAACGAAAGCACTCGGCGATATCCGACCTCGTTTGCAGGTGATTTACACTGTCGAGCGTGGATACAATCACGTCCACCTGTTCGCCCACATCGGTTTCGGTCATGCTCTGGCAAATCCACTGCACTTTGGAGGACTTCTGTGCCGCGAACATCAGCATATCCTCGGACGCGTCCTGTCCAATCACCTTGAAGCCCGCTTTCGCCAGCCGAACCGTGAGGTTTCCCGTGCCGCAGCCCATATCCAGCAGCCGCTTTCCCTTAGTGAGCCCCTTGATTATCCCCGAATAGTACTCAGCAATCTCGTCATACGGCACATTGAAAGTCAAGGCGTCATAGGCTTGTGCGAAGTCGCCGTATCCGCTCATTCTTTCTCCTCCAAGCGGTCAAGCACTATCTTATATCCGCCGGTCGCCTGATAATTGAGGGTTTTATTTACACGAGAAATAGTAGCGGTAGACGCATGGGTGAGGTCAACAATCCTATTATACACATTGCCCTCGGTGAGGAGTTTTGCCACATGAAGCCGCTGCACAATCGCATTCAGCTCCTGAGGAGTACACAAATCCTCGAAGAATGCCGCGCACTCTTCCTCTGTCTTTAAACTCAAAATCGCTTTATAAAGAAGTTCCTTATTCTCGCCGTCTTTTTTCATTATTATTCCTCCCAGCACTTAGGTGTGGTGCAAAGCACCTTTCTACTATTTTAGCACAATAAAGCAAGAATGTCAAGAGGGTTTTACAGAAAGGGGGCTTTGCCCCTTGAACCCCTTGTCTTATTATCCGTGTAGGGTGTTTTGCGTTTTTTCCGCGAGAGATGCCCCCACCCCTACCCCCTCCCCCGAAGGGGGAGGGGGAGAAGTCGGGCACGTGCGTGCCTGCGACTGCATTGGAGGCTTCGCCTTTATACCCTTTGTAATGCCAAAAGTGCGGGACATTACGTCCCGCACTCCAGTCTGTCGAAAAACCACCCTTTGACAAGTGCAAAAGGCGGTTTTAAATTATGT
>JBJESA010000157.1:0-11374 GCA_051882535.1 Oscillospiraceae bacterium | reverse complement strand
GGTGGACGAAAACGGTATTCGTATTACCCAACTTTATGCGGGAGCACAGCGGTTGTACGAGGTGGTGTTCTCGGGGAGAATGGGGAGCGTGCTGATGCTGGAACACAGCGGAAAGCGGAAGATTATCAGAGCGCCACTCGGCGGTACGGAACAATTTGTTCGCGACCATTTCGGCGAGAATGTCACGTGGGAGAAATTTCCCGTGTCGGAGCTTGAAGCACTTTGTTCAAAAGGAAACTACTGACTTTTTATTTTAACACTATTATGAAAAAAATCTCACTTATCATCAGAACAATCATTATCGTAATTTCAAGCATTATGCTTGTATGGGTTAATATCAATTCCGCAATAACGGCGGGTTCGTACATAGGAACAGCAGGCTTTGGCGTGATTATCCTTGTATGTGCCTTTTGGGAGCCGTTTTGCAGACTAATCGGGAAGATTTGGAAATTCGTTGCCGGCAGGGTTGTGCTAATCTCTTTGGGTAGCATTATCGCAGTGTTGGCGGGATTTTGCGTGTTCTTCTCGGTGGCTATGCTGGTGCGTATCGAAGTTCCTCTCGAGAAACCCGAAGCCGTTCTGGTTCTCGGGTGTCGGGTAAGAGGTGAAACGACAAGCACCATGCTGGCACGCCGTGTTGACGCGGCAATTGAGGTGCTGGAGGCAAATCCCGAGGCGGTCGTTGTGGTAAGCGGCGGTCAGGGCGAGGGCGAGAATATCACCGAAGCTGAGGCTATGCGGCGGTATCTTGTAAATCGCGGTATCGCAAACGAGCGGATTTATCTCGAGGAGAAGTCCGTCAACACCTATGAAAACGTCAGCTTTTCGGCTGATATTTTAGAAGAACTGGGAATAACCGAGAATATCGTAATAGCCACAAGCGAGTTCCACCAGTACCGTGCGTATGTCTTTGCGAAGCGTGAGGGACTGGAAACGGGAGCACATTCGGCACCGACTCTCACTCTCAATCTCCCGAACTATTGGGTGCGTGAGTGGGCGGCATTATTCCACCAGTTAATATTAGGAACATGAATTAAGGAGAATTGAATTGATTACAGTATCGGAAGTTAGCGTAGCGTTTGGTGGACAGGTTCTGTTCAAGGACGTTGATTTGAAGTTTACGGCGGGCAACTGCTATGGCGTTATCGGAGCGAACGGAGCGGGAAAATCCACGTTCCTCAAGGTGTTGTGCGGTGAGCTGGAGCCTACCAAGGGTTCGGTTACTCGTCCGGCTGAAATGAGAATGAGCGTTCTCAAGCAGGACCACTATGCATTTGACGAGTACACCGTAATGGATACCGTTATAATGGGCAATCAGCGTCTGTACGACATTATGAAGGAGAAAGACGCACTGTATGCGAAGGAGGACTTTTCGGACGAGGACGGCGAGCGTGCTTCGGTGCTTGAAGCGGACTTCGCGGAACTCAACGGCTGGGAGGCTGAATCGGATGCGTCCAAACTCGTACAAGGTCTTGGACTTCCCGAGGAGATTATGTACCAGCAGATGTCCTCGCTTACCGGTAACGAGAAGGTGAAGATTCTGCTTGCACAGTGCCTGTTCGGAAATCCCGACATCATTCTGATGGACGAGCCGACTAACCACCTTGATGTTGAGGCGGTTTCGTGGCTGGAGGATTTTCTCGCGGACTACTTCGGTACGGTAATTGTGGTATCGCACGACCGCCACTTTCTCAATAACGTATGTACTCACATTGTTGATATCGACTACGGCAAGATTAAGATGTATGTCGGAAACTACGAATTCTGGTACGAAAGCTCCCAGCTTATTCAGCGTATGATTAAGCAGCAGAATAAGAAGGCAGAGGAGAAGATTAAGGAACTCCAGAACTTTATCGCTCGATTCTCGGCGAACAAGTCGAAGTCCAAGCAGGCTACTTCCCGCCGTAAGCTGCTTGACAAGCTGACTGTAGAGGAGATGCCCGCGTCTTCGAGAAAGTACCCGTATATCGGCTTCGATATGGAGCGTGAGGCGGGTAAGGATATTCTTCAAGTAACCGGACTTTCCAAGACGGTGGACGGAGTAAAGGTGCTGAACAACCTTTCGTTCACGGCTTCTAAGGGCGACAAGATTGCGTTTGTAGGAACAAACGAAATCGCGATTACCACGCTTTTCAAGATTCTAAACGGCGAGATGGAACCCGATGAGGGTAGCTACAAGTGGGGCGGCACAATCACCGTGTCCTATTTCCCGAATGACAACAGTGCGTTCTTCAATGATTGCGACTTGTCGATTATCGATTGGATAAGACAGTACTCCAACGACGAAACGGAGAGTTATCTGCGTGGATTTCTGGGCAGAATGCTGTTTTCGGGCGATGATGTGTTCAAGCCCGTTAAGGTGCTGTCGGGCGGTGAGAAGGTCAGATGTATGTTCTCGCGTATGATGCTGTTCCAGAGCAACGCACTTGTTCTCGACAGACCTACAAACCACCTCGATCTGGAGAGCATTACTGCGGTAAACAACGGACTTGCCGAGTTTAAGGGCAACGTGTTCTTTGCAACACACGACCACGAGATTCTGGAAACCGTTGCGAACAGAATTATCGAAATCACCGATAACGGCTGCTTCGACCGCCAAGGCACATATGACGAATATATACAGTGGCGTCACGAGAATGTGGGCGGCACTCTGGCACTGTAATTGCAGTCAAAAATCTAATCGAAAGGGGGCGTTAATCTTGAATTATATCATACTTGATATGGAGTGGAATCAGCCGTATGGCGGAGTAAAACTCGTGCAGAAGCCCGTGGTGCTGCACAGCGAGATTATTCAGATTGGTGCGATTAAGGCGGACGAGGACTTCAACTATCTGGATAAGATAAAGATTGCGGTTCGTCCGAAATACTACAAGAAGATGAATCCGCACGTTGAGAAGATTACGGGCATCACCAGTCTACAATTGACGGCGGGAGAAACATTCCCGCAGGCGTTTAAGCGGTTCAGTGCCTGGTGCGGAGAGGATTTTCGCTTTATCACCTGGGGATTTGATGATGTGGGCGTGCTCGCCGACAATCTTGAACTGCACGGAATGGATTCTTCTTTTGGCAAAGATTTTATCAACTTACAGCTTATCTACAACAAGCAGGTAAAGAGCGAGCATTTGCAGTGCGGACTGTCAACAGCAGCGGAGAGCCTTGAAATCCCGATTGACGTACAGGTACACGACGCACTCAATGACGCATATCTCACATTTGAGGTGTGCAGAAAGCTCGATATGGCGTTGGGAATCGCAGAATATGCGACGACGTATAAGGCGAGTGTTCCCGTACCGCTTTTCAAGGATACTATCAGCAGAGTGGATATGAAGCAGGTGCTTTATAATCGCCGGGTGATGGATATTAAGTGCCCTGTCTGCAAGAAAGAGAAGAATGTTGAATCAAAGCTGAAATTCCGTGAATGGGTGTTCAGCAGCGGCAAGGCTTGTCGGACTATCGGAAAGTGTGACGAGTGCGGCGGGGATTTCTCCGTGCGGCTGAAAGGCACCAGGATTTCCGAGGGCAACTATATTGTAACGAGAAGCATTTACGATGCAAATGACGATGATATAGCCTCATATGAGCAAAAGCTGCTCAAGCAGCAGGAACGCAAGAAGAAAATCGCCGAGAGTAAAGCGGCAGCCGCTGCGAAGAAGGCAGAGGGAGAGGGCAATGCTTAAAACCGTATTGTTTGATTTGGACGGAACGCTGCTGCCTTTCGTTCAGGACGATTTTATCAAGCTGTATTTTGGCGGATTGTGCAGGAAGCTCGCACCGCTCGGCTATCAGCCCGACAAAACCGTTAAGGATATCTGGGCGGGTACTAAGGCAATGGTGATGAATGACGGCTCAAAGCTCAACAAGGACGCATTCTGGGAGGTGTTCAGAGCTGCTAACGCAGAGCTGCCCGATGCGGAATGCTTGTGTGATGATTTCTACACGAGCGAGTTTGACGCGGTGAAAGCGTGTCTTAAAAGCACTCCCGACCATAAGCCGATGATTTCCCGCTTGAAAGAGATGGGGCTGGAGATTGTGCTGGCGACAAATCCTGTTTTCCCGAAATGTGCGGTGGATACCCGCTTGAAGTGGGTGAATCTCGATGAGTCGGATTTCTCCTACATATCCTCATACGAGAATAGCACCGCAAGCAAGCCGAATCCCGCTTATTTTTCGGAAATTCTCCGCAAAATCGGCAGACAGCCCGATGAATGCGTGATGATAGGCAACAGTGCTTCGGAGGATTATGTGCCGGCAAGTCGGTTGGGTATTCCGATTTTTCTGGTGAGCGATTTCCTTGAAAATACGGAGAATATCGACATCAGTGGCTGTACCTGCGGAACAATGGCAGAAGCAGAGGAATTTGTCAAGTCGTTGGTGTGATGGAGAGCGAAAATGACCTATCAGATTAAGCAGATTACCAACGAGGCGGTGCTGAAATCCGTTCTGGATATGTGTTACTCCATACTAGGGACGCATCACGAGGGATTGTATTCCTACAAATCGTGGTGCGGACGGCTGGATCGTCCGTATTTGATGCTCTATGCGGAATGGGAGGGCGTACCGATAGCGGCAGTTCTCGGCAGAGCGGAAAACGCGGACGGCGTGGTGGTGGGATTTGCGGCGTGCCGCGAGGAATTCCGCCGAAAAGGGATTACCTCGGCACTGATGAGGGAGTTTGAGCGTTCGGCGGCGGAGCATGGCTATTCGCGGGTGACGCTTACAAGCTACAATGACGCATGGAAGTTCTACCAAGCGTGCGGCTATATGCTTTTAGAGGACAGACTTGGGCGAAAAACCTATCAGAAAATGCTCCCCACATACTGATTTCCGAATTTATACGAAAAACCTCGCATAAAATGTCCTACAGGACAGAATGTGAGGTTTTTACTATGGTATTCAGTTTTAACGACTTGAGGTGCAAAGAAATTATCAACGTAAAAACGGGTGCACGGCTCGGATTTCCCGATGATATCGAGTTCGACAACTGCACAGCCAAGATATGCAGGCTGATTGTGTTCGGGCGGGCGAAGTTCTTCGGGCTGTTCGGGCGTGAGGAGGACTTATTTATAAGGTGGTGCGATATCGAGGTTATCGGTGACGATACGATTCTCGTGTCTTGTGATGTTCCGGCATGTTGCACAAATAAGCGAAGAAAAGGATTCGGAAGTTTGTTTAAATAAATGAAAAGAATGTGCTTGATATTTGAAGCAGAATATGGTATAATATCAAGGTGGTTTATTTTAATCACTAATGGACACACGTTCCGATAGTTTTTTGACGGTGCGTCTGCGATGCTTCACAGTCGCTTGAAAAATGGTTCGGGGCGGAGGAAAACAACCAAAAACAGGAGGAAACAATCATGGCAGTAGTATCAATGAAGCAGCTTTTGGAGGCAGGTGTACACTTCGGTCACCAGACCAAGCGTTGGAACCCTAAGATGGCTCCCTACATCTTCACAGAGAGAAACAGCATCTACATCATCGACCTTCAGAAGACAGTTAAGAAGCTGGACGAGGCTTACAACTTCATTCACGAGGTTGCAGCAAACGGCGGCGAGGTTCTTTTCGTAGGAACCAAGAAGCAGGCTGCTGATTCCATTAAGGAAGAGGCTGTACGTGCAGGTGCTCACTACGTAAACGCTCGTTGGCTCGGCGGTATGATGACCAACTTCAAGACTATTCAGAGAAGAATCGCTCGTCTTGAGCAGCTTCACACTATGGAAACAGACGGTACCTTCGATCTGCTCCCTAAGAAGGAAGTTATCAAGCTCAACCTTGAGATTGAGAAGCTCGAAAAGTTCCTTGGCGGTATCAAGAATATGAAGAAGCTCCCCGCAGCTCTCTTTGTAGTTGACCCCCGCAAGGAGAAGATTGCAGTTGCAGAAGCAAGAAAGCTCGGTATTCCGATTGTTGCAATCGTAGACACCAACTGCGATCCCGATGAGATCGACTATGTAATCCCCGGCAACGATGACGCTATCCGTGCAGTAAAGCTCATTTCCGGTGCAATGGCAGACGCTATCATCGCTGCACATCAGGGAACTGCAGAAGTTGCTGAGCAGGCAGCTGAAGAAGCAGCTGAGTAATTCTGCTGAAAGCGGCAATAATTATACGGAATGTAATAAACGATGAAGAAATTTCGTTGTGTATTTTGATTAAGGAGAATGTAAAATGGCTAATATCACACCCCAGGACGTCAGAGAGCTCCGCGATATGACAGGCTGCGGTCTGAAGGACTGCAAGTCTGCTCTTGAAGAAACCAACGGTAACCGCGACGAGGCTGTTAAGATCCTCCGTGAGAAGGGACTTACCAAGGCTGCTAAGAAGGCAGGCAGAATCGCTGCCGAGGGCGTAGTTAAGGCAAAGGTAAAGGGCAACATCGGTGTTGTTGTTGAAGTAAACTGCGAGACTGACTTTGCAGCTAAGTCTGACAAGTTCCTCGCTCTTGTTGAAGTAATTGCTGACACCATTCTTGATAACGATGTAGCTGATCCCGAGGCACTTGCTGAGTGCACAGCTTCCGGCACATCTGAGAAGGTTGGCGAGTACCTCACCAACCAGATTGCTACTCTCGGTGAGAACATTAAGGTTCGTCGTTTCGTAAAGATGGAGGGTACTCTTGTTCCTTATATGCACGATGGTGGCAGAATCGGTGCAATGGTTAAGATTGACACCAATAAGGCTGACGACGCTGAGATTCTTGCTTGTGCAAAGAACGTTGTTCTCCAGATTACCGCTATGAACGCACAGTATGTAAACAGAGATGCTGTTCCCGCTGATGTAATCGCAAACGAGAAGGAAGTTCAGACCAAGCTCGTTGAGCAGGAAGGCAAGCCCGCTAATGTTGCTGAGAAGATTGTTGAAGGTCGTATGAGAAAGTTCTACGAGGACGTTTGCTTGCTCGACCAGGCATACTTCAAGGACGACAAGCAGTCCGTTGGCAAGTATGTAGAGAGCGTTGCAAAGGCTCAGGGTGCTACCCTTTCTATCGTTGATTTCGTACGCTACGAGCGTGGCGAGGGCATCGAGAAGAAGGCTGACGACTTCGCTGATGAAGTTAAGGCACTTGCAGGCAACTAAGTCTTAGAGATGCGAAAGGCTCTCCCATAAGGAGAGCCTTTTTTGGAATTTGAGCAAATTCATAAGTTGTGTTTATGGATTTACAGAACGTCATTTTGGGTGAGATTTTAACTCTATGTATTTTTTCTTCGTGGCTTCTCCACCTCGAATGTGGCGTTCTTGCTTGTTTTTGTCCAAAACAGCCTTGACCTCATTGTAGAGAGTGGCATTCGCTTTCTCGAGTTTTGTGGTTATGTCCTGATGTACTGTGCTTTTGCTGATTCCGAATTGCCTTGCGGCGGCTCTTACAGTTGCGTTGTTTTCAACGATAAATTTCCCGAGTATCACACATCTTTCCTGGTTACCATCGCCGCATTGTTTCAAAAGATTTCCCCCCTAAATAGTATGATGTGTTTGATTATCCTAGTTTGTTTCTGTTCGTGCTAACAGTAAATATTATGTTGACAAGGTGCGGTTTATGCTAAGGCAATACATAAGGACAACGCCTCGTTATTGTTGTGTGGAATAGTGGTTCGCAGTTGAAAAGGCGACAGTCGGCTGTTGCACGGTGTTGCTTTAGCTGTGACGTTTTTGTCGGAAAGGATTTCTATGGAGATTTTTGAGTTCAGCCCTAAAATTACTGCTGCTGCCGAGCGAGCGATGGAAAAGTGTTGTGAACCGTTCGCCGAGTTGGACAGACTTGCCGTATACAACGGTCAGCGTGTGCTTAAGGCATTTATAGATAACCGCGTGGGTGAAATGCACCTTAAAGGCACTACCGGCTACGGCTACGGAGATGAGGGACGCGACAAGCTGGACGCAGTGTTTGCACAGGTGCTGGGTGCAGAGGACGCGTTGGTTCGTCATAACTTTGTAAACGGCACACACGCGATTTGCACCGCAATGTTTGGGGTACTTCGTGCGGGGGATAATATACTCTTTGCAACGGGTATGCCTTACGATACTATTCAGGAAGCGGTTTTCGGAGAGAATGTCGGTTCGCTGCGTGACTATGGAATCTCCAATACTGTGGTTGACCTTGACGGGCAGGGTATGCCCGACTACGAGGAAATCGGCAAACAGGCGGTTGGTGCAAAGGTGGCGTATATCCAGCGTTCAAGGGGATATTCGCTCCGTCCGTCCTTTGATATTGAGATTATCGAGAAAATAATCAAGAGCGTTAAATCAGCAAACCCCGAGTGCATTATCCTCGTGGATAACTGCTACGGCGAACTGGTTGAGGACAGAGAGCCTACTGCGGTGGGTGCGGATTTGATTGTCGGCAGTCTTATCAAGAATCTCGGCGGCGGAATTGCCGAAACCGGCGGCTATATCGCAGGCCGTGCGGATTTGATTGAGCAGTGTGCATTCAGGCTTACCACTCCCGGCACCGGCAAGGAGGTAGGCTGCTCGCTGGGGCAGTCACGCGGAATGTATCTGGGACTGTTTCATGCACCGGAGGCGGTGTGTGCGGCACTCAAAACCTCGGTATTTGCAACTGCGTTCTTCGAGGAACTGGGATTTGAAGCGTTTCCGAAGTACAATGAGAAACGCACCGATATCATCGCAGCACTGAAACTTGGTGGCGAGAAGCAGCTTATCGCGTTCTGCGAAGGAATCCAGAGCGGTTCGCCCGTGGATAGCTTTGTAAGTCCTGAGCCTTGGGATATGCCAGGCTATGACAGCAAGGTGATTATGGCAGCTGGTGCGTTTACGATGGGTGCGTCTATCGAACTTTCCGCTGACGCACCGCTGAGAGAGCCATATGCGGTCTGGCTGCAGGGTGGGCTTACTTTCCCCACCGGCAAAACCGGAATTATGCTTGCGGCAAAACGTATGGAAGAATCGGGGTTGATATGAGCAGCAGAAAGAATACGCTATACATATTTTCAGCCGTTTTCATAGTGCTGATGTTCGTGTTTTTGGCGTTGTTTGTACGTTCAAGAAACGAAGTGATGCTGATTATCGGCATTGTTATGCTGAATGCGGGATATCAGGTGATTACGCGGCTGCTTGTCGGTTCGATTTGCGAGGGCATTTTCGAGAACGGCATTAATTCGTCGTCGAATTGGTTTAAGACGAGTGATTTTGAGGAGCGGTTTTACAGTTCCATGGGGATAAAATATCTCAAGCGTACTCTCCCCAAATTTGAAAGAACGGATTTTTCGCTCAGACGACAAAGTATTCAAGATGTTATAGACACGGGCTGCGAGATTGAAGCGGAACACGAGATAAATATCGGCGTATCAATGCTTGGTATTCTGATTGCTATTCCGTTTGGGCATACTTGGTTGTTTATCATCTTTGCTGCGGCTGCTGTACTGTATGATTTGGTGTTCATTGCGGTGCAGCGGTACAATCGCCCGAGATTGGAAACGGTTCAGCTCAAGCGGCACGCACGTTTCTTCGAAAAGATGGAACGTGAGGAAAAAGTCAAGGTAAACGCTGCGGCGAACGATGAAGAGCCTGTTGAAGCCGTTTCTGAAGAACAGGTACAATCCGAAGAACAGGATAAATCCGCTGACAGCAGCGAGGAGGATTCAGAATGATTAGAAGTATGACAGGCTTTGGCAGAGCGGTGCAGGTGCTGAACGGCAAGTCCATCACGGTGGAGATTCGTTCGGTGAATCACAGATATTACGAGATTTCGTGCAGACTTCCGCGTTCGTATTCCTTTGCGGAGGAGAAGCTCAAGGCATTGCTGAAGAATGGAATTTCGCGTGGTAAGGTAGAGGTATCCGTTCTCGTGCAGAATACAGAGAGCAGCCAGCCCGATGAGAAAATTACCATCAACAAGGAAATCGTCAAGGCGTATGTTGACGCACTTCGCGGAATAAAGGACGAGTTCTCGCTCACGGACGACCTCTCGCTGTCTGCGGTAATGCGTCTGCCCGACGCGTTCACTGTGGTAAAAGCGGAGCAGGACGAGGAACAGATGTGGACGGATTTGGAGTCCACCGCAAAGCAGGCTCTCGACAACTTCATCAAAATGCGGGAGGTTGAGGGCAGCAGAATGAGAGCCGACATCTCCGAGCGGCTCAAGACGATTGAGAGCAACGTAGGATTTGTCGAGTCGCGTTCTCCGAAGATTGTGGAGGACTACCGCAAGCGTTTGTACGACAGAATGTGCGAGGTGCTGGAGAGCAAAGCGGTTGACGAGAACCGTATTCTCCTTGAAGCGGGAATCTTCTCCGAGAAGACCGCCGTTGACGAGGAAACCGTACGTCTGAGAAGCCACATCAATCAGTTCCGCGAGATGCTGGAGAGCGATGAGCCTATCGGCAGAAAGCTCGACTTCCTCGTGCAGGAAATGAACCGCGAAACCAACACCATCGGCTCGAAGGTTCAGGATATCGAAGTGACAAAGGTCGTTGTTGACCAAAAGAGCGAAATTGAAAAAATCCGCGAACAAATTCAGAATATCGAATAAAAACCTCTTGACAAAAGAGCGATAATGTACTATAATGGTAACAGGTGAGGGCGTGGGCTTTCATCAATAACAATATCTGTTTCGGGGCGGGGTGTGATTCCCCACCGGCGGTGAAAGTCCGCGAGCGGGGCAGCCTGCTGAATCGGTGAAATTCCGATACCGACGGTATAGTCCGGATGAGAGAACAGACAAATATTCGACAATATTTGCACCCCCGATTTTTAGGATTTTTTTCTGAAAATCGGGGATTGTTTTCTTAAAAAGTCGTGCTGCTTTTCGGCGGCACATACCCTGAGGAAAGGACTTTTTATGGAAAAGACAATCAAGCAGAACAAGAGAGTGAACGTCAGACGACTGGTGTTTACGGCGCTTATGAGCGCGCTGTCGCTCGTGTTATCATCGGAGTATTTGAAATTCAAGATGCCGTTTATGCCGCCGTTCATCAGCTTCGACTTCTCAGACGCACCTGCGGTGCTGGCGTCGCTCACAATGGGGCCTGTTTCGGGAGTGTTCGTGTGCCTTATCAAGAACATTTTCGGGTGCTTTACGTCAGCAACAGGCTGCGTGGGCGAGCTCTCAAACTTCATTCTAGGCTCAATGCTGGTAGTGCCTGCGGGTATTATTGCACATAAAAGCCCGAAATACTCGCGTGCGGTAGTCGGCTGCCTTATCGGTGCAGCGGCTATGGGACTTGGCAGCTTTGTGTCGAATTTCTTCATCGTATATCCGATTTATGATGCAATGGTACTTCCGATGGAGGCTATCATCGGTATGTATAAGGCAATTCTCCCGAGCGTTGAAACGCTTGCAGAGTGCCTGTGGATTTTCAATGTGCCGTTCACGTTCGGAAAGGGACTTATCGCGGCGGTGATTTCGTTGCTTTTGTATA
>JBJESA010000156.1:0-2624 GCA_051882535.1 Oscillospiraceae bacterium | reverse complement strand
GGCACAGCACGGCTTCGCGAGGTAAAGATGATGAAGACCGACACTATGCTTCGCGGAGATGCGGCGACTTACATCAAAATCGATGTCGAGGGTGCGGAGCTTAACGCCCTGAAAGGTGCGGAGCAGACGATAACAACATTCCGCCCGAAACTGAATGTGGCTCTTTATCACAGAAACGGGGATATGTTTGAACTCCCGCTTCTGATAAACAAGATGAACAAGAAGTATAAGCTTTATATGCGGCATCACCCGTATATTCCCGATTGGGATACCAATCTGTATTGCATTTAAGGAGCGGTTATGAAGATTGTAATTGGAATTATCTTGGTGACGCTGATTCTGGCGGGACTGGGGTTGTATCTGTACTTTATGTTGACTTCGCACGAATTGGTGTACTGCGGCGATATTACTCAGGTATCGGGCAACAGGATTTACATCACCCGTGTGTACACATCCGACCTGAATGCGAACGAAACGCTCTCCGAGATTGTCACTACTATGAACGACAACGAGGAGGGAAACATCACCGCAGAGGAAATGACGGAGATTCTTGCGACTTACCAGAACATCATCTATGCCCCCGTTGTTATGCTCGACCTGGAGCAGAAGGACAACAACACCTTTGTTCTCAGCGGAAGTGTGTTCAACGGCTTGGACGAGGAGGGCGAACCTGTTCAGCCCGACTTCAGCTACAAGAACCTTGTGCTTACTGCGGGACTTTCCCGCGGCGAGATACTCGCGGCACAGAACGTCTACTCGGAAGATGTTGACGAGGAGGGCGAGCCGGAGTTCAAGGAGCGGCTGAAGGTGGTTGACCCGATTCTTATTGAGGAGAATATGGGTGCGGCGTTCGCGTTTAACGACTGCGACAGTTTCCGAATGGTGTTTAACGGGATTCCGGAAGTTCCCGCGTCGGTTACACTGGCACTTACATACGATGTTGTTGCGGATAACCCGCTCAACTTCACCTCGCTTTCCGACGGTGCGATGGGAATGACTGTCACTGTAGCCTATGACGAGGCTGGAAGACTTACTCCCGAACTCACAATGAGCAGAGTATATACGTCAGGCGAAGCAATAGAGGGAGAGTAAAGACCGGCGATAAAGGCACATCTACTTCGTCAACGGCTTGTCGGCAGGCACAAAGCCTAGCCGACAAGCCGTTTCCTCGTATCTGTACCTTTCTCGCCAGCCTTTTCGCATATTTTTCGACAAGCTGAGGCTTCGGAGCATTAGTTGTCGAAAAACCTTGGGGGCTGGGGGCAACATGCTAAAGTAGTTCGTATACTTGATATAGCCACTGGGGGTTTGGGGGCGAAGCCCCCAATGCAGACGCAGGCACGCACGTGCCCGACTCTCCCCCCTCCCCCTTTAGGGGGAGGGGGCAGGGGGTGGGGGTACCTCTTTGTCATATCATTAAAATCTCAAATCGTTTTGTGGGTATTTTTCGCTGAAAAGCACAAACCATATCTCCTCAAAGTTAACAAAAAGTTTAAGTTTTAGTGTTAAAATAAAATATGGTGATTTGTCTTTATATTTTTCAAACAACTAAACAAGGATTTCAGAAAACGCTGAACTACAATTCCAAATTACAGCAAAGGAGATGGCGGTATATGAAAACAGGTCTTATACTTGAAGGCGGCGCAGTTCGCGGTATATTCACGGCAGGTGTGTTGGACAGACTGATGGAAAACGAAGTTTGTTTCCCCTATGTTATCGGCGTTTCGGCGGGCGGCGGCAATGCTATGAGCTACGTTTCCAACCAATCCGGACGTACAAAAGATATGCTTAATGTTCCGAGAAACGAGTCGTATTACGGTTTCCGCCAGTTCCTGCAGTCAAAGCGGATAATCAATCTTGACAAGATGGCTTACGAATATCCGTTCAAGCAGTTCCCCTTTGATTTTGATACATATTTTAAGAGCGTGCAGAGCGGCGTTTTCACCGAATATGTCTGCACGTGTATGGAAACGGGCGAGGCGGAGTACTTCTCCGAGGACAGCGACCCCGAACGTCTGCTTACCATCACCAAGGCAACTTGCTCCGTGCCGATGCTGTGCGACCCCGTTGAGATTGACGGACGCCACTTCTTAGACGGCAGTATTGCGGATTCTATTCCGATTGAGCACGCTCTGGAGATGGGCTGTGACAGACTGGTTATCGTGCTGACCAAGCCCGGCAAAGCGACAATGCCTACCGATTACTCGAAGTTCAAGGCGGTAATTCACGGTATGTACAAGGATTATCCCGCGTTTGTCGATGCGTGTATGTCACGCGTGGAGCGTTACGAGCGGACAGTGGCTCTGATGGAGGAACTGGAGGAGCAGGGACGTGCGATTGTTATCCGTCCGACTCTCCCCGCTATTTCCAAGTTCGAAAAGGATACGGAGAAAATCGCCGAGTCCTACAATGACGGAATTCAGCAGGCAGACGAGCATCTCTACGAGATTCTGGAGATGACCGGCGGCAATAGCAGACTCGTCAGTTAATGAAGATAAATGAGCGGGCTGAATCCTGATTGGTTCAGCCCGTCAGCTTGTCGAAAAAGTCTTTTTTTCTGCGAGAGGCACCCCCACCCCCAACCCCCTCCCCCGAAGGGGGAGGGGGCTATCTTTCTTATTCTG
>JBJESA010000155.1:0-11465 GCA_051882535.1 Oscillospiraceae bacterium | reverse complement strand
TTCATCGATAACATCTTCCGTTTCACACAGGCGGGTTCAGAGGTTTCCGCACTGCTCGGCCGTATGCCGTCAGCCGTAGGTTACCAGCCCACACTGGCAACGGAGATGGGTGCTCTTCAGGAGCGTATCACATCTACAAAGAAGGGTTCGATTACCTCCGTTCAGGCGGTTTACGTTCCTGCGGACGACCTTACCGACCCGGCTCCCGCTACTACATTCGCACACTTGGACGCTACCACCGTTTTGTCGCGTGATATTGCGTCTATGGGTATCTATCCTGCGGTTGACCCGCTGGAGTCTACCTCTCGTATCCTCACACCGCAGATTGTCGGAAATGAGCATTACGAGGTTGCACGTGCGGTACAGGAGATTTTGCAGCGTTATAACGAGCTGCAGGATATCATCGCAATTCTCGGTATGGACGAGTTGTCTGATGAGGATAAGCTCACCGTATCCAGAGCGAGAAAGATTCAGCGTTTCCTGTCCCAGCCGTTCTCCGTTGCGGAGCAGTTCACCGGTATGGAGGGTAAGTACGTTCCTCTTAAGGAAACAATCCGTGGCTTTAAGGAGATTATCGAGGGCAAGCACGACGATCTGCCCGAGTCGGCGTTCCTGTTTGTTGGAACAATCGACGAGGCTGTCGAGAAGGCAAAGAAGGGTTAAAAGGGTGATTTAAATGACCCCATTCAAACTCCGTATAATTACGCCCGAAAAGACTGTTTTTGACGGAGAAACCGAGCAGGTTATCGTCCGCACAACAGTCGGCGATGTGGGCATATTGAACGGTCACGAGCCGTACTGTGCCGCACTTGGAATCGGTCAGATGCGGATTATGATTAACGGCGAATTCCGCCGTGCCGCGACCTCGGGCGGTATCATCAAGGTGTCGAAGGAGTACACGACAATCCTTGTCCAGACCTGCGAATGGTCGGACGAGATTGATGTAGACCGTGCGAATGCGGCAAAGGAAACCGCCGAGGAGCGAATCAAAGCCGCCAAGAGCGACAAGGAGCTTCTCCTCGCAGAGAGCAAGCTCAAGCGTGCCCTTAACCGAATCGACACATCGAAGTTCAACTAAATATTTTACTCCCCGCTTGATTAGGCGGGGAGTTTCGTTTGTCTTGGAATAATTTTTGGAGAAAATGTGACAAATCGTGCCGCTTATCTGTTATACTTACAGAAGGACGTCTTTCAAGCAGAATGAAAGGAGGGGGAGAGAATGACCGACAGCGAACTTATCGGCTATGTGAAACAGTATCACAAGACGGTTTACAGGCTGGCGTACAGCTATGTCAGAAACTGTGCAGACGCGGAGGATATCTGTCAGGACGCATTTGTCAGACTGATGGAATTTTCGGGTGAATTCTCCTCTGATGAGGACTGCAAACGCTGGTTAATTCGTGTTGTCATCAATCTCTCGAAAAATCTCCTTAAATCCTGCCGATTTTCCCGCACCGAAGAACTTACAGAGGATATACCGCTAGAAACCGCCGAGGACGGAGAGCTTCTCTCGCTCGTGAAGTCGCTCCCGATTAAGTACGGCGAAGTGATACATCTGTTTTACTACGAGGGGTATTCCGTCAAGGAAATCTCCCAGATTCTCAGAATAAGCCAAACTGCGGTGACCTCGCGGCTCTCACGCGGGAGAAACAAACTCAAAGTACTCTTACTGGAGGGAAACAATGATGAATAACTACAAGAAACTTTTCGAGCAAATCTCTCCAAGAGAGAGCGATGAAGTGCTTATCAGTAAGCTAATGGCACGAAAGGCGGAAAATATGAAAGACAACGACACTAAAAAATCCAAAAACATCTTTCTCAAAAAAGCGGTTGCTATTCCTGCGGCGGCTGTGCTGGCTATCGGGGCGGCGACAGTTAGCGTGGGAGCGACAAACGATTGGAACTATGCAAAGGCATTCGAGGGAATGTTCGCACAGAAGTACGAGGGTAATGTATCGGTGAACTCCGAAGTGCAGGATTTCCCTGTAGACAGCACAGTATCTCAAGGCTCAACAACTACAACAAGCACAACCACGGTTACTCAAAAGGTGGAATACACTCCCGAAAAGCCTATCGGAACATTCGATTTTGAGAAATACGGCAAGAAACTCGGGATAGTGATGAATGGCGACGGACTTACCGCAACGCTTGACGGAATGCTCGTTTACGACGACCTGTGCTACATTATGTACACCACCACCGCGTCGGACGAACTCCTTGCCAAGACAGGCGGCGTAGTGCCGGGCTTGAGAATTGATTTCTCGAACTTCGGTTTTAAGATTGACGGAAAAATTGCCGGCGGAATGGGTTACACAAGCGAAACAATCTCCCAAGAGGGGAATACAAGAACAGGCTGTATCGAAATCACTTATAATTCCGTTGACCTCGCGGGAAAAACGCTGAACGCCGACTTCCTCTCCGTAATAAACATTGGCGGCAATTCTACAACCGTTCTCAGCGAGCATAAGGACATTCCGATTGACTTCACGCTCTCCGAAAACATTGAAAAGGAGCTTTCGCTCAAACTGAAAACCAACTCCTTTGACGGAGAAATCAATAAGGTCAAGGTTTCGGGCTTCAGGGCAATGCTGTTCTTTAAGGGAATACCAAATGTACCCAATCCGATGGAGTCACTTCCCGAAACAGACGAAGACACTTCTGATTGGACTGTTGTTGAGCAGGACGCTTTGATAAAGGATTCTCCGAGCAGATGTTTGCATGAAGAAATTCGTTCATTCGGCAATGCGGTTATCACGCTAAAGGACGGCACAACTGTTGCAGCGGGGATTGGAACATTAAGTAATCACGGCAATGACGCTGATATGACAGGCGAAATCGAACTCAGATATACCTACCCCGTAAACCCCAGTGATGTTACAAGCATCAAGTTCGGCGACTATATCATCAATCTCTGATTACCTCTCAATAATCACTCACTGAAACTCCCAATATAAAGCTAAATTTCGACCTTTTTCAATTTTAGTCAAGTACGATTTGGCAAATCGTACTTGACTAATTTGCATTTCTGTGGTATACTATAAAAAACAGAAACGGAGGTGCAGAAATGTTTATTGGAAGAGAAAAGGAACTTGCATCGCTCAATAGTTTGTTCGTAACCGATAAATTTGAGTTTGCAGTTATCTACGGCAGACGACGTGTTGGTAAGACCGCACTCATAAATCACTTTATCAGCGATAAAAAAGCGATTTATTTTATGGGAGTTGAAAGCAACGAAAAGCAAAATCTTGAGAACCTGAGCCGAAGCATTATTGAATACTCAAGCGGAATTGAGGGGGATACAACTTTTTCTTCCTTTCAGGCGGCTTTTGAATACGTGTTTGCACTTGCCGAAAGAGAACGGCTTGTTCTTGTAATTGACGAGTACCCCTATGTCGCCCGTGCTTCACGCAGCCTTGCTTCCACGCTACAAATGCTGATTGACAAGCACAAGGATACGTCCAAATTAATGCTTATCCTCTGTGGTTCTTCAATGTCTTATATGGAAGATAATGTCCTCGCATACAAAGCCCCACTCTATGGCAGACGAACGGCACAGTTGAAAATTCTCCCCTTTAATTTCAAGGAAGTATGCCGCTATTATAAGGGAATGTCAAATGAGGATAAGGCTTTAATGTACGGCATTGTAGGGGGTACTCCGCAGTATCTTTTGCAAATGAGCGATAAACTAAGCGTTGAGGAAAATGTCAAAAGAACTTTCCTCAATCCTGTTTCTTTCCTCTATGAAGAACCAACGAATTTATTAAAGCAGGAAGTCCGCGAGCCTGCAATCTATACGGCGATTATTACAGCTATTGCTTCCGGAGCAACAAAGATGTCTGAAATATCCGCTAAGGTCGGAGAGAATACAAATGTTTGTTCCGCGTATATCAAGAGCTTAATCAATCTGGGCATTGTCCAAAGGGAGTCGCCATACGGCGAGAAGAATTCCCGCAAGTCAATTTACATTATCGAGGACAATATGTTCCGTTTTTGGTATCGCTTTATTCCGGAGAATAATTCTTTTATTGCCCGTGACGCTGCTGATTTGGCGTACAGGAAAATTGAACCGTATTTGCCCGATTATATGGGAAAGGTGTTTGAAGAAATATGCAGGCAGTATCTCTGGGAGTTGCTGCTTCACGGGAAGTGTCCCATAGAGTTCTCCTCTCTCGGGCGATGGTGGGGTACTGATCCCATAAAGCGTTCTCAAACAGAGATTGACATTATGGGCGAAGGTGACAAGAACTCCGCAATTTTTGGCGAATGTAAATGGACAAACGAAAAGATAGATTTAGGCGTGCTTGAACTGTTAGTTAGTAGAAGCAATCTCTTCTCATACAAGAACAAGCATTATTTCTTATTTGCAAAGTCGGGTTTCACAAAGGGTTGTTCTGACAAAGCAGCCGAACTTGGAAATGTGTCACTCGTAAAACTTCAGGATATTATATCTGAATTGAAATAAGTAACAAAAGTTTCAGACATACAAAAAACTCCCCCATTCTTCCGAATGGGGGAGCGATTATTTATCCGACTAATTTCAGATTAAAGAGCTGCTTCAATCTTGTTGAGCTGCTCTCTGAGCTCAGCGGGAACCTTGTGTCCGTCAGCCTTAGCCTCGATGTCCTCGTCATAGTAACGGCGCATCTCAGCGATTTCCTTCTTCCAAAGGTCAGCGTCAACAGCAAGGAGCTTGTTCATGATTTCGGGAGTAACCTCGTCCTCAATGCCGGTAACATTGATGTCCTCTGCCTTAGGCAGCCAGCCGATAGCGGTCTTGTTAGCGTCAACCTTGCCCTCAACACGCTTAACAATCCAATCAAGAACACGCATATTGTCGCCGAATCCGGGCCAGATGAAGTTGCCGTTCTCATCCTGCTTGAACCAGTTTACGTTGAAGATGAGAGGAGCCTTATCACCGAGCTTCTTGCCCATGTCGATCCAGTGCTGCCAGTAGTCGCAAACATTGTAGCCAATGAAGGGCTTCATAGCCATCGGGTCGTGACGGAGAACGCCTACTGCACCGGTAGCAGCTGCGGTAGTTTCGGAAGAAACTGCGGAGCCTACGTATGTGCCGTGGTTCCAGTCAAACGACTGATATACCAGAGGAGTTGTAGAAGCACGTCTGCCGCCGAAGATAATAGCGGAAACGGGAACGCCCTTAGGATTGTCGAACTCAGGCGACAGGCAGGGGCAGTTCTTTGCGGGAGCAGTGAAACGAGAGTTCGGGTGAGCGAGCTTCTGAGGCTTGCCGTCAGCACCCATAACAGATGTGAACTCTACGCCGTTTACCTTAGCACCCTTCCACTCTTCTGCATTAACGGGAGGATTCTTGTCAAGACCTTCCCACCAAACGGTGTCGTCGTCGAGGTTAAGAGCAACGTTTGTGAAGATAGCGTTCTTCTTGGTGCACTCGAGAGCGTTGAAGTTGCTCTTTGCGTTTGTACCGGGAGCAACGCCGAAGAAGCCGTTCTCGGGGTTGATAGCGTACAGTCTGCCGTCTTCGCCCTGCTTCATCCAAGCGATATCGTCGCCAACGGTGAATACCTCATATCCTGCGTCCTTGTAAACTGCGGGAGGAATGAGCATTGCGAGGTTGGTCTTACCGCAAGCAGAGGGGAATGCAGCGGTGATATACTTCATATCGCCGTCGGGCTTCTTGATGCCGAGGATAAGCATATGCTCAGCCATCCAGCCTTCCTTCCAGCCCTGATAAGATGCGATACGGAGTGCGAAGCACTTCTTGCCAAGCAGAACGTTTCCGCCGTATGCGGAGTTGATGGACCAGATAGTGTTGTCCTCGGGGAACTGAACGATATATCTCTTCTCGGGGTCAACATCAGCCTTGCTGTGAAGTCCGCGAACGAAGTCGTTGGAATCATCGGGCAGGTTCTTGAATGCCTGCTCGCCCATACGGGTCATAATGTTCATATTAAGAACAACGTAGATGGAGTCGGTAATCTCAACGCCAACCTTAGCGATAGGCGAGCCGATAGGACCCATGGAGTAGGGGATAACGTACATTGTTCTGCCCTTCATAACACCGTCATACATAGGTGTGAGCATTGCGTACATTTCCTTGGGATCCATCCAGTTGTTGGTAGGACCTGCGTTTTCCTTCTCTCTGGAGCAGATGAAAGTTCTGTCCTCAACACGAGCAACGTCGTTCGGCTGAGTTCTGTGGTACAGACAGCCGGGGTACTTGTCTGCGTTAAGACGCTTCATTTCGCCTGTAGAAATAGCTTCATTAGTAAGCTCGTCGAGCTGAGCCTTAGAGCCATCAATCCAAACAACCTTATCGGGCTTGGTGAGGGCGGTCATTTCGTCAACCCACTTCAATACGTTCTGGTTTTTAGTAAGTGCCATTGTATTAAATCTCCTTCTTCAAGTTATATTCGAGAGAACAATCTCTCCACAAATACCATTATACACGATTTCCCGCAAGTTGTCAAGCAACTTTATCAAATTTCGTGAAATTTTCAACGAAGATTTTGGGAATATCAACAAAAGTGGGATAGAAGTGCTTTTTACATTGAAAAAGTCTTTTTCCTGCGAGTGGCACCCCCACCCCCTGCCCCCTCCCCCGAAGGGGGAGGGGGGAGAAGTCGGGCACGTGCGTGCCTGCGACTGCATTGGGGGCTTCGCCCCCAAACCCCCATTGTGGTGGTTGCACCACACATAATAGGTTTTTAGACAGTCTGAATCCCCTTTCCTAAGCGGAAAGGGGATTGTGTATTATGCAAGATACTTCTTAAGTGCTTCTGCCTTATCGGTCTTTTCCCAAGCAACGTCCAAATCTTCACGGCCCATGTGTCCGTATGCCGCAAGTGCCTTGTACTGCGGACGGCGGAGCTTCAGCGTTTCGATAATCGCCGCAGGACGCAGGTCAAACTCCTTTTGTACGGCTGCCGCGATTGCGGTATCGGGAATATTTCCGGTACCGAAAGTATCCACCATTACGGATACCGGCTTTGCAACGCCAATCGCGTAAGCAAGCTGAATTTCCACTCTCTCTGCAAGACCTGCCGCCACGATGTTCTTTGCAACGTAACGTGCCATGTATGCCGCAGAACGGTCAACCTTTGTCGGGTCCTTGCCGGAGAACGCGCCGCCGCCGTGGCGGGAGTATCCGCCGTAAGTGTCAACGATAATCTTGCGTCCGGTAAGTCCCGAGTCGCCCATAGGTCCGCCCACAACAAATCTGCCGGTGGGGTTTACGAAATACTTGGTGTTTTCGTCAAGAAGTTCTGCGGGAACGGTGGTCTTGATTACCTTTTCGATAATATCCGCTCTTATCTGCTCAAGCGTAGCAGACGCAAGGTGCTGACTGGAAACAACAACGGTATCCACGCGAACGGGCTTGTATCCGTCGTACTCAACAGTTACCTGAGTCTTGCCGTCGGGAAGAAGATACGGCAGTGTGCCGTTCTTGCGTACCTCGGTGAGCTTCTTTGCCAGCTTGTGTGCAAGAGAAATCGGCATAGGCATAAGCTCGGGAGTTTCCGAGCAGGCGAAACCGAACATCATTCCTTGGTCGCCCGCACCGGTGTCGTGGAGGTTCTCCTCGCGGCCCTCAAGTGCGTTGTTTACGCCCATTGCAATATCGGGCGACTGCTTGTCCAGAATGGTGAACACCGCACAGGAATCCGCGTCAAAGCCGTACTCACTGGAGGTGTAGCCAATCTCGCGTACCGTCTTGCGAACGATAGAGGTGATGTCGATATTCGCGGTAGTGGTAATCTCTCCCATTACGTTTACCATACCTGTGGTAGTGGTGGTTTCGCAGGCAACTCTGCCCATGGGGTCCTGTTCGAGAATCGCGTCAAGTACCGCATCGGAGATGTTGTCGCAGATTTTGTCGGGGTGACCTTCTGTAACGCTCTCAGAGGTGAAAAGTTTTCTTCTGTTCATTGTTTTTCCTTTCTCCATAAAACCAAAAAACTCGCCCTATTAAGGAGCGAGCAAGAACATTCTTACAATCACTCCTCATCTCTCGGTGGGAAAATCCCCCGCAGGAAGTAGCACCGTGTTTCCGGATTGTGAACAATCGCCGCCGAAAGTCGGTTGCCGGGCTTCATAGGGACCAGTCCCCCGTGGCTTGGGAGAATTTTCCTCTCCCTGCACTCGAAGCCGCTCTTGATAAGGCATTTGTCATATCGTAGTATACCATATACAGAGTGTGTTGTCAATAGTTTTTTCGACATTTTTGAAAAAAGTTTTCGGGCGGCAAAAATCCTCTTGACAAATTTGTCCGAATACTGTATAATAAATTAGATATGTGACTTGTGGCTTTTTGTGAACACAAGGTTGTGAGAGTTCCGATTCGTTTGTTCGGACTTGGAAGAAATTACCTGTACGCCGCAAGTATGCGGCGTTTTTTTTGTGCAAATCCTTTTTTGAAGAATTACAGAGAGAAGATGAGAGGAAAAAAGTATGGTTTTACTTTTAAAAAATGGTTATGTTGTAGACGCAGAGAACAATTTCGAGGGGAAAGCAGATATTCTCGTAAAAGACGGCGTTATCGTAAAATGTGCCGCTGACATCGCCGAACAAGCCGACAAGGTAATTGACTGCTCGGGCAGAACGGTAATCCCCGGGCTGTGCGATATGCACGTACATCTGCGTGACCCCGGTCAGACGCATAAAGAGGACATCATCACCGGTTGTGAAGCCGCAGCCGCAGGCGGCGTAACTGCCGTTGCGTGTATGCCCAACACCACCCCGCCCGTTGACAACCCCGAGATTGTGAAATACATTCTCGACAAGGCAAAAAAGGCAAAGGCGAAGGTGTACCCCGTGGGCTGCATAACCAAGGGGCTTAAAGGCGAGGAACTGTGCGATTATGTAGCACTCAAGGAAGCGGGCTGCGTTGCCGTATCCGACGACGGAAAACCCGTACTGAATGCACGGCTGATGGCACAGGGTATGGTGAAGGCACACTATGCGGGACTTAAGGTGATTTCCCACTGCGAAGACCCCGACATCATCGCAGGCGGCATTGTCAATGCGGGTGAGGTTTCCCGCGAACTCGGACTAAAGGGTATGAGCCGTATGTCCGAGGACACCATGACCGCACGTGAGGTTGTTCTCGCCGGAGATATGCAGATTCCGATTCATATCGCCCACGTTTCCACTGCGGTAAGTATGCTGTGCGTAAGACTTGGTGCACAGTACGGCACTATGGTTACCAGCGAAACCGCTCCGCACTACTTTACGCTTACCGATGAGAAAATCCGCTTGAAAGACGCGGATTATCGTATGAATCCGCCGCTTCGCACCGACCGCGATGTCGAGGCGATTACCGAGGGCGTGTGCGACGGCACAATCGACTGTATTGTTACCGACCACGCACCCCATTCACCCGAGGAAAAGGCGGATTTCGAGAAAGCCCCGAACGGCGTTATCGGTCTGGAAACCTCGCTTGCGGCTACTCTCACTCAGTTGTACCACACCGGCAAGATTTCCCTCAAAAAAATCGTGTATCTTATGTGCGTAAACCCGAGAACTATTCTGGGAATCCCCGGCGGAAACTTCTCCGAGGGTGCTCCCGCTGATATTGCGATAATTGACCCGAACGAGGAATGGGTAGTGGACGTAGAAAAGCTCCACTCCAAGTCGAAGAATTCCTGCTTTAAGGGCATGACGCTCAAGGGCAGAGTGAAGATGACCATCATGGACGGAAATATCGTCTACGAGGATAAGTAAAACAGCGGGGAAATTCCCGTGGAACATATATAAAGGAGATTGCTTATGTCACTGGACAGAATGATTGAGAAAATCGAACAGACTCAAAACCCCACCGTTGCGGGACTTGACCCCAAGCTGGACTACGTGCCCGAGTACATCAAAGCAGAGTGCTTTGAAAAGTACGGCGAAACTCTCAAGGGTGCGGCAAAGGCACTTCTGGAGTTCAACAAGGGGCTGATTGACGCACTTTGCGACATAGTTCCCGCAGTAAAGCCGCAGGCTGCTTACTACGAGATGTACGGTCCCGCAGGAGTTAAGGCACTGTATAAAACGCAGGAATACGCTCGTTCCAAGGGAATGTACGTTATCACCGACGGAAAGCGTAACGACATAGGCACAACAATGGAGGCATACGCCACCGCTCACCTCGGCAAAGTAAAGGTGGGAAGTCAGGAGTACGAGCCGTTCCTCGGGGACGCACTCACCGTAAACGGCTACCTCGGCAGCGACGGCATAAAGCCGCTTATCAAGACTTGCTCGGAGAACGACAAGGGCATTTTCGTTTTGGTTAAGACCTCCAACCCCTCCAGCGGCGAGCTTCAGGACAAGGGGCTGGCAGACGGCACCGAGTCCATCTACAAGTTTATGGGTACAATGTGCGAAGAGTGGGGCAAGGAACTCCCCGGAGCTTATGGCTACAGCGGAGTTGGTGCGGTTGTCGGTGCAACCTACCCCGAGCAGATTAAGGAACTGCGTGCGGCACTCCCCCATACATTCTTCCTTATTCCGGGATACGGAGCACAGGGTGCGTCCGCACAGGATATCTCCGCAGCGTTCGACAGCAACGGCTTGGGCGGTATCGTCAACAGCTCACGCGGAATTATGTGTGCGTACCAGAAGCAGAAAGCGGACGAGCATGACTTTGCACTCGCTGCAAGAAAAGAAGCAATCCGCATGAGAGATGAAATAATGGGCATTGTGGGAAAAATTTCCCTTAAGTAATAAATTCACAGAAAAAACAGAGGTTTATCCATTCGGAGGAACACAATGAATTTTGAGAACAAAAGAAAAGCCACCCTTTTGCTGGCGAATGGCACTGTTTTCGAGGGCAAAGCATTCGGAGCAAAAGGCAGGACAATCGGCGAAATCGTATTCACAACGGCGATGACGGGTTATCAGGAAACGCTCACCGACCCGTCCTACTGCGGACAGATTGTCACGCAGACATTTCCCCTTATCGGAAACTACGGCGTAAACAAAATCGACCCCGAGAGTAACGGCAGTGCGGTATCCGGCTATGTGGTGCGGGAGTACTGCGAAATTCCGTCCAACTTCCGCTGCGAGGGCGACCTCAACAGCTATCTTGAGGATTTGGGAATAATCGGAATCTACGACATCGACACCCGTGCCCTCACCCGAATTATCCGCGAAAGCGGCGTTATGAACGGTGCAATAATCAGCGGCGAGGACGACTATGACATGGCGGCACTTCTCGAAGAAATCAGAGCCTACAAGGTGACGGGGGCTGTACCCGCCGTATCGGTTAAGGCGAAAGAGGAGTATAAGTCCGAAAGCCCGAAGTTCAAGGTGGTGCTGATGGACTACGGCTACAAGTTCAATATCCGCAGAGAACTCGTAAAGCGTGGCTGCGATGTAGTGGTAATGCCCTACAACGCGACCGCTGCGGAGATTCTCGCAGAGAAGCCGGACGGAATTATGCTCTCTAACGGCCCCGGCGACCCGCAGGACAATGTCGAGTCGATAAACACGCTGAAAGAGCT
>JBJESA010000154.1:0-11501 GCA_051882535.1 Oscillospiraceae bacterium | reverse complement strand
TGGTTCGTCGTCCGCTTTCTCGCGGCGACTTGATTATTATATCACATTTCGTGATGCTTGTCAAGAGGTTTTTTGAAATTTTTTTAATTTTTTTCAAAATTCTTTTTCTTTCGACCTCTTTCGTTTGCTCTCTCGAGCGAACTATTCTATTATATCACCAAGTCTGTAATTTGTCAATACCTTTTTTGAAAAAAATTTAATTTTCTTTTATGACAAGAATGATACGCGTACAGAGCTGCATATAACCAACACTGCAGGAGTGGTGGGTGCCCACTACCCTTACAAGAAAATCCGCGGCGTATATATTATAATAGTATATGCCCCGAGCTTTGCCGGTGGGTATTTCCATCTGTCAGGCAGAAATGTGAGTTTGTTTGAGTAATAACCATCCCCCACCCGATATATAGTAGTAATCGGTGGGATACGTAATCTCCTCAAAAGCCGAAACGCCAACGATACGGCTTGCTTTCTCCCAGAAAATAGTCAATATGACCATCAGAACCCCTTTATCCACAGCAAACTGACGAATTTGACATTTTTTTCACAAAACCCTTGACAGTGGGCGAAAAATGTGGTAAAATTATGTGTGTATGTAAGGTATTATCCTACATTAAATTTCGGATTCGCCGAACGAATCCTTGAGTTCCACAGGAGGACACAAAATGAGAGTTTACAATTTCAGTGCAGGCCCCGCTGTTCTGCCCGAAGAGGTACTGAAAGAAGCGGCTGACGAGATGCTTGACTACAACGGCACAGGTATGTCCGTTATGGAGATGTCACACCGTTCTAAGGCTTATGACGACATTATCAAGACAGCAGAGAAGGATCTTCGCGAGATTATGAACATTCCCGACAACTACAAGGTACTGTTCCTTCAGGGCGGTGCTTCTCAGCAGTTCGCGGCTGTTCCTATGAATCTGATGAAGAACAAGAAGGCTGCTTACATAGTTACCGGTCAGTGGGCTAAGAAGGCTTTTCAGGAGGCTAAGCTCTACGGCGAGGCTGTGAAGGTTGCTTCTTCCGAGGACAAGACTTTCTCTTATATCCCCGACTGCTCCGACCTCGATATTCCCGAGGACGCAGACTACGTTTACATCTGCGAGAACAACACTATCTACGGAACTAAGTTTAAGACACTCCCCAACACAAAGGGCAAGGATCTTGTTGCCGATGTTTCCTCCTGCTTCCTTTCCGAGCCGGTTGACGTTACCAAGTACGGCGTTATCTACGGCGGTGTTCAGAAGAACGTTGGTCCTGCAGGTCTGGTTATCGCTATTATCCGCGAGGACCTCATCAGAGATGACGTTCTCCCCGGAACTCCCACAATGCTTAAGTGGAAGACTCAGGCTGACAACGACTCCCTCTACAACACCCCGAACTGCTACGCAATCTACATCTGCGGCAAGGTATTCAAGTGGATTAAGAAGATGGGCGGCTTGGAGGCTATGAAGGCTCACAACGAGAAGAAGGCGAAGATTCTGTACGACTTCCTCGACCAGAGCAAGCTGTTCAAGGGCACTGTTCGTCCTGAGGATCGCTCGCTGATGAACGTTCCTTTCGTTACCGGAAACGAAGAGCTTGACGCTAAGTTCGTTAAGGAAGCAAAGGCTGCCGGCTTTGAGAACCTCAAGGGTCACAGAACCGTTGGCGGTATGAGAGCTTCCATCTACAACGCTATGCCTATCGAGGGCGTTGAGAAGCTGGTTGAGTTTATGAAGAAGTTTGAGGCTGAGAATGGCTGATAACCGGTTTGAAATCGTGTATGAGCAGGGCATGGTCAACGTGACTAAAATCATAGTTGACAGAGAAACCGGCGTGAATTATATTTTTCATCATCAAGGAAACGCCGGCGGTCTTACCGTTCTTCTCGACAAGGACGGAAAGCCCGTAGTTACCTCTATTGAAAAGTAAAACGCCTTCTCCCCCATTCAAAATGGGGGAGAAAAAATACATTTGGTGTTAATGCACTAAACCAATGAAAGGAAATTCGATTATGTATAATATTCAGATGCTGAATAAGATTGCCGCTTGCGGAACCGACCTTCTCGACAAGAGCAAGTACACCGTTGGCGAGGACGTTCAGAACCCCGACGCAATTCTCGTTCGTTCCGCTTCTATGCACGAGATGGAGCTTGGCTCTAATCTTCTCGCAATCGCAAGAGCGGGTGCAGGTGTAAACAACATTCCGATTGACAAGTGCAGCGAACAGGGTATCGTTGTATTCAACACCCCCGGTGCAAACGCAAACGCAGTTAAGGAACTGGTAATTTGCGGACTGCTTCTCTCTTCGAGAAAGATTGTTCCCTCTACCGAGTGGATTAAGACACTCAAGGGCAAGGGCGACGAGGTTTCCAAACTCGTTGAAAAAGGCAAGAGCCAGTTTGTAGGCCCTGAGATTATGGGCAAGAAGCTGGGCGTTATCGGTCTTGGTGCTATCGGTATTCTTGTAGCGAACGCTGCGGCTGCTCTCGGTATGGAAGTATACGGTGCTGACCCGTTCCTCTCCGTAAACAACGCACTCAAGCTCTCCGGTGCTGTTCACTACGTTAAGTCCAATGACGAAATTTACGAGAAGTGCGACTACATCACTCTGCACGTTCCCGCTACTCCCGATACAAAGGGTATGATCAACAAGGAAACCATCGCTAAGATGAAGAAGACCGTTCGTCTGCTTAACTTCGCACGCGGCGATCTGGTTAATGACGCTGATGTTCTGGACGCACTCAACAACGGCGGTATGGCTTGCTACGTAACCGACTTCGCTACCGACGCACTCATCGGTGCTGAGAACGTAATCGCAATGCCGCACCTCGGTGCTTCTACTCCCGAGAGCGAGGACAACTGTGCGGTTATGGCTTGCAAGGAAATCGCTGAATACATCGAGAACGGCAACATCACAAACTCCGTAAACCTCCCCAACATGGAGATGGCAATCACGGGAAGTGCGAAAATCTGCGTTATCCACAAGAATGTGGAGGGCGTTATCAACAACATCACCGCTCCCATCTCGGCTTCCGGAATGAACATCGAGAATATGCAAAGCAAGTCCAAGAAGGACTACGCGTACACCTGCCTTGATGTTTCCGGCGACGCTACCGGCATTGAGGAAAAGCTCAAGGGCGTGGCTAATGTAGTGGGCGTAAGAGTTGTAAAGTAATTCGTCAGGCTGGCGATAAAGGCACATCTACTTCGTCAACGGCATATCAGCAGGCACAAAGCCTAGCTGATATGCCGTTTCCTCGTATCTGTACCTTTCTCGCCAGCCTTTTCGTATGATTATTGAAAGGCTGATTGCGTGAGAGAAATCTTCCGCGTTTTGTTTTTCGCAAGACTGATTATTAGTGAGACTTTTTCTGCTGCTTTACGACTAATGTGTGAAGAGGCAAAACGCCCCTTTCGGAAAGGAGAAAGTCAATGGATAACGGTGCAAGTAGCTACCGCCGTTTTCTTGACGGTGATGACAACGCAATCACTGAAATCGTCGGAGATTACAAGGACGGTCTTATCCTGTATCTCAACGGTTATGTGAACAACATTTTCATCGCCGAGGAACTGACGGAAGATACCTTTTTTCGGCTGATTATAAAAAAGCCGAGGTTCTCGGGCAAAAGCACATTCAAGTCGTGGCTGTATTCTATCGGGCGAAATGTGGCAGTGGACTATATTCGGCACAATTCAAGGCTGCTCGATACTCCCATTGAAGATATGGAGAACTATCTTAGTGCAGAACTAAGCCTTGAACAGTCCTACATAAGAGAGGAAAGAAAAATCATCGTACACAGGGCACTTTCCAAGCTCAAACCCGATTATCGGAATATACTCTGGCTTGTATACTTCGAGGATTTCTCCAACAAAGAAGCCGCCGCCGTTTTAAAGAAGAACGACCGTCAGATAAAAAATCTCCTGTATCGAGCCAAACAGTCTTTGAAATCAATTCTTGAAAAGGAGGGCTTTGTTTATGAAGAGCTGTGAGGAAATGGTGAACAGCCTGTTTGAACGCAGAGAGCAATATCTCGCCGAGCAAAAGAGAAAAAGGGAAATCGCGGTGTCCTCCGCGGTGTGCAGTCTGACCGTGGCGGGAATTTTGGGATTAGTAATATGGCAAAGCGGAACAACTAATGCTCCAAGTATCACGACAGAATTGCAGTCGAACAACCCCGCACTTTCGGTATCGTCCGATAATGCGTTTACAAATTCAAGCAGTGCGGCTAATCACGACAGTGAATCGGACAATGCCGAAAAGCGGGACTATAACATAGTCTGGGTGGACAGAAGCCAAAGCCATGATGAAGGATTTACTGTGTGGAACAGGAAACACGTTCAGGTGTCAATTCCCGACGCTCTGCACAATCTCCCCGAAAACAGCAAGCTGGCAATCCGCGTGGAGATCAGAAGTTATGACGATACGTTTGTTTATAACGGGAAAACTCTGGAGGAATACTCCGACCAATCGCAAGCCGCCTCGCTTCTCACCGAAAAGCTGAGCCAGCTGCTCAAAGAGGGCGAGTCGCTGAAATACGGAGAAGCGTTATATCAGACGGGAACTCCCGACGGCGAGAAGTGGGCTAAGGAGTTCTACGAAAGCAGGGTTGAATTCTACGGCGAGGAACTGCTATCCAAGTATATTGTTGACAGGGAATTCCGTGAAATAAACGCTACGAGAGATTTGGAGAAAGCTCTCGTAAACGCACAAGCCGTGCAAAACGAAGAAATAAAAGCAGTTCACGCATATCTAGACCATCAGGTGAAGCAAATGGAGAATTTTCTGTGCCTTGGCAAACAAGGAATAGATATGGAGAACAAGACGATTTTCGTATCGGAAAGCGAATTTGAAGCTCTCTCATTTGATGGTATCGAAAACTATGTTTTTTATCCCGCAGCCCAAAATTCCGATGTAGCTTACGGCTGTGACGAATAACGCTTTACCAATATTATAGCAACATCGGGATAATGAAAACGCCCCTCTTTTATCGGAGGGGCGTTTGTGTTACTTTTTCAGAAGAGCCTTTAATCTCTCCATCGCTTCCTTGGTCTTTTCGTGAGTGCCGAATGCGGTGAGTCTGAACCAGCCATCGCCGTTCTTGCCGAAGCCCGCACCGGGAGTGCCTACAACCTGAATCTCGGTGAGCAGCTTGTCGAAGAACGACCAGCTGTCCATTCCGCACTTCAGCCAGATGTACGGGGAGTTCTTACCGCCGGTGTACTTGATTCCGAGTTCATCGCAGGTTTCTGCGATAATGCGTGCGTTCTCCTGATAGTACGCGATGTTCTCCTTGCACTGACGCTGTCCCTCGGGAGTGAACACTGCCTCAGCAGCACGCTGAACAGGATAGGATACGCCGTTGAACTTACTGCCCTGACGACGTGCCCAGATTTCGCACAGCTTCACGTCATTGCCCTCGCTGTCCTTCTGAACAAGGTCGTTCGGGATTACTGTGTAGCCGCAGCGTGTACCGGTAAAGCCTGCGGTCTTGGAGAGAGAGCAGATTTCGATAGCACACTTCTTCGCGTTCTCAATGCAATAGATGGAACGCGGGATATCGTCCTCGGTGATGAACGCTTCGTAAGCCGCGTCATAGATAATAACCGCGTTGTTTGCAAGAGCGTAGTCAACCCACTCCTTAAGCTGTGCCTTGTTGTAAGCAGAGCCGGTGGGGTTGTTCGGCGAGCAGAGGTAGATAAGGTCTGCCTTAACCGACTTGTCGGGCATAGCGGCGAAGCCGTTGCTCTCGTCGGAATCGGCAAAAATAACCTCGTTGCCGTTCATAATGTTGGAATCAACGTATACGGGGTATGCGGGATCGGTAACAAGCACGGTATTGCCTGCACCGAAGATGTCGATGATATTGCCGCAATCGGACTTCGCACCGTCGGAAACGCGGATTTCGTCAGCCGCTACGTCAGCACCGAAGCTCTTGTAATAGTCGGAAATCGCGTTGCGGAGGAAGTCGTAACCCGCACCGCTGTCCTCATAACCGCGGAAAGTTTCCTTAACGCCCATCTCGCGGCAAGCCTTCTCCATTGCCTCAACAACAACGGGAGCAAGCGGGAGCGTTACATCGCCGATACCCATACGGATAAGACGCTTTGCCTCTTCGGGGTGGGATTCGGAATACGCCTTAATGCGTTTCGCAATCTCGATAAACAGGTAATTCTTTTTGAGCTTGAAAAAGTTCTCGTTTAATTTAGCCATCTTGGGGGTGTTCCTTTCTTAAAAAATTCCTCACCTATTATTAAAGCACAAAAATGGGAATTTGTCAAGGGGGAAAGCGGGAAAAAGATGGGGCGTGGGAAGTTGCGGGGGGCAAGCCCCCAGCACCAATTTGTTCCTTCGCACGCCAACCACTGGGGAGTGTAAAGTACCCTGTTCCCCACTCTGCCAAAAACCCAAAACGCGAAATATCGATTTGTGCAGGGACGGCGACTATTGGAGAGGTAGGGGGATATTCCCTTGATTAGTTGATAGACATTCGGACAATACTACTCCCAAGAGTTCAGCTGTGGCGGCGAAATTGGAATTTTTGGGGGCTTCTATCGTCAAAAATAAACCACATTTGTGAATATCGTTTGTTCACTCCTACAAAAATGCCAAAAATGGGGCTTTTTTTGAATTTTTTCCGATTTTTTTGGGTTTTACCCCTTTAAATCTGCGACAGTTTGTGTTATAATAGAAGTGTGTGATTTGAATCACACCTTATATTATTCTTATTTTAATATTAATGCCGGCTATCGGCTTACATATACTCGAAAGAAAATGTTCCCAATCGGGGAACAGGGAGAAGTTTTATGGAAAAATATGTTATAAGAGGCGGCGGAAAGCTGTCCGGAGAGGTTACCATCAGCGGTGCAAAAAATGCCGTTGTCGCTATCCTCCCCGCAGTCATTCTTTCCGACGAGCCTTGTGTTATAGAGAATATCCCGAATATCAGCGATGTTTCCATCTGCTTACAGATTATGTCCGAAATGGGTGCGAAAATTCGCATGATAAACAAGTCCACGTACGAAATTGATACTCGCGGGTTACAGAACATCTCGATTCCCTACGAGAAGGCAAAGCGTATGCGTGCTACAACCTACTTCTTAGGTACGCTGCTTGGCCGTTTCCACTCGGCTCATGTGTCTATGCCCGGCGGCTGCAACCTCGGCGACCGTCCGATTGACCAGCACCTCAAATGCTTCACGGCTCTGGGTGCGGAATGCGAGCTTGACGGCGGTATGATTCACCTGAAAGCAGACAAGCTCGTGGGCAATCAGATTTTCTTCGATAAGAACTCGGTTGGTGCAACTATCAACGGTATTATGGCGGCGGTTAAGGCGGAAGGTCTTACCATTATCGAAAATGCCGCAAAGGAGCCGCACGTGGTTGATTTGGCGAACTGTCTGAACTCCATGGGTGCGGATATTATCGGTGCGGGTACCGATGTAATTAAGATTCGCGGTGTGAAGCATCTTCACGGCACAACCTACTCGGTAATCCCCGACCAGATTGAGGCGGGTACTTTTATGGCTGCGGCTGCGGCTACCCGCGGTAATGTTCTCATCAAGAACGTTATCCCCAAGCATCTTGAGCCGATTACAAACAAGCTCCTTAAGATTGGCGTTCAGGTAGAACAGTTTGACGACTCGGTACGCGTTATTGGCGGCGACAACTATGTGGGTACTTCTGTCAAGACGCTCCCGCATCCCGGTTTCCCGACCGATATGCAGCCGCAATTGTCGGCAGTTCTCACCTGTGCGAAGGGGGCTTCTATGGTCACCGAAAGCATCTTCGACAATCGCTTCCGCTATGTGGACGAACTTCGCAGAATGGGTGCGAATATCTCGGTTGAGGGCAGAGTTGCCGTAATCGAGGGAGTTGAGCGTCTTAAGGGAGCACCGGTTAAGGCTACCGATTTGAGAGCGGGTGCGGCACTGATTATCGCAGCACTTTCCGCTGAGGGTGTAAGCGAGATTTACGACATCTACCACGTTGAACGCGGTTATGAGAATATGGAGATTAAACTCCGTTCGCTGGGAGCACAAATTGAAAAGGTGATTGAACCCGATCCCGATTCCGACGTCAACAGTCATCAGTCGGTGATATAATGGCGAGGATTTATCCGATTTGCTCCTCGAGCAAGGGAAACTGCGTGTTTATCGGCACGAGCGGTCACGGAATACTGGTGGACGCGGGGTGTTCGTTCAGGACTTTGAAGAACGCTTTGGAGCTTATTAACACGGATTTTTCCGGAATTGAGGCGGTGTTTGTAACACACGAGCACACCGACCACATAGCGGCTTTGGCGATGCTGATTAAGAACACCAAAATCCCGATTTTCTCTACTAAGGGAACTGAATACGCCCTGAAAGAACGGGAGAAAATCCCCGCCGACTGTGTTATTTACAATGCACGAGAGGGCTACAGGAGTGCGGCTTTTGAAGTATCCTGCTTTAACACGTCGCATGACGCTGCGGAAAGCGTGGGATACAAAATAAAGTTCCGCGGCGAACAGTTCGGTGTTTGCACCGACACGGGCTTCGTTACCGATGACGCAAAGGCGGCACTTGCGGGGTGCAGGACGGTTTATCTAGAAAGCAACCACGACGTGGAGATGCTAAGACGTAACCCGAACTACTCGGCGGATTTAAAGCGGCGTATTCTCAGCAATATGGGTCATCTCTCCAACGAACTGTGTGCAGAATTTGCGGCAGTGCTTGTTCAGCAAGGCACAAAGCACCTCGTACTGGCTCACCTCTCACAGGAGAACAACTCCCCTGCTACGGCACTGAACTGCACGAAGAATGTGCTGGAGGCTGCGGGATTCCGAATGGAGCGGGACTACACTCTGAATGTTGCACCGGTTACTACAGACGGTGAGTTTATCGCTGTGTGAAGCGATTTTTACTAAAGATATATGCGGTCTGGATTTTTTCAGGCCGTTGTCATTTTCCGATTGGAGGGTTTTTCGATGAAGAAAAAGGTGTCTTTGGATATGCTTAAGATGCTGCTTCTGCTGGTGTATTTTGTCATTCTGACCGTGGAACGCGTGATTAGCCTTGTGATGGTGTTCACGGGGGACTTCTCCACCTACGATGGATTGGATTACTATATGACGGCGGCGGCGATTTTATCGCTTATAGCGACTTATGTGTTCCTCGCGGTAAAGTGCAGGTTCTCGCTGTTTAAGGGCGAAAACGGCAAACGCTCGATAGTACCTCTTTCTACACCCGAAAACTACAAGGCTCTTTCTATTGCGGCGGGTATTCTTCTGGTGAGCGGTATGGTACATACGCACGGCTCAATCCCGCCTGTGCAATTCGTTTCCTACGGCTTTATACTCGCGTCAATGGCTATTCACACCGTTCAATGCACGAAAAAGTCCGGTTACGCTGACAGAAAGTGGCTGTCGTTCGCGTATATCGTGGCATACTCGATGGCTATTCCGGTTGTGTATCACACCGAAATAGAACTGGCGTTCTTATTTATCCCCATTGAGATTGTCGTGAGCCTTGGCATGGTAATTATGTTCACCATTATGCTGGTTCCTTTCTACACCGAAAACGCGGAATGTCATTTCTCACTCCTCCCCTTTCTTACCGCTCTGTTCGGTGACGCGTTAGTGCTTTCGATGAGGTGGCACGAGGAAATCAACATCATGGTGCTTATCTTCATCTGTGCGACAACGGTGCTGTGGTTTACGGGTACGGTGCTGGGACTGAATTCTCCGGAAAACAAGAAGTAAATAAACAAAAAACGCACTCGGTATGAGTGCGTTTTTTGGTGTTAAATCAGAATTGAGATTATCTCGTTGGACACCAGAAAGCCCTCGGGCGTGAGGGACAGACGGTTGTTTTCCGTCTTGTAGAGGTGCTTCGGGATTAGCGGCAGCCGCTCGGCGAGTTCGCTTGTGAGGGGGATTCCCTCCGCTAGGCGAAGTCCTAACATTATGCGTTCCTCGGTGGGGTTGGGGTGGTCGTCCGTGGGTATCTCGGGCTGTGATTCGCTTTCGATAAACGCGGTGAGGTCGCGGGGGACGGCGTAGCGTTTCCCGCCGTAATACGAATGTGCAGCCGCCCCTATCCCGATATATTCCTCACAATGCCAGTATTTCAGATTGTGTCGGCTCTCAAAACCCATCTTCGCGAAATTGCTGATTTCGTACTGGGCAAAGCCGCTCTCCGCCAGCAGGCTTACCGTTTGCAGGTACAGTGCGGCTTGAATGTCCTCATCGGGGATTTCGGGAGGATTCTTTCCGAACGCCGTGTTCGGCTCCAGCTTTAGCATATACGCGGAGATATGCGTTATAGGGAGCGATACGAGTTCCTCTACTGTGCGTTTCAGAGAGTCCTCTGTTTGGTGGGGAATTCCCAACATAAGGTCGGCGGAGATGTTCTCAAAGCCGAGGTCATACGCTAACCGAATGATTTCCGTCGCTTTCGCGGCGGTGTGGATTCTCCCCAGAGCGGAAAGTTCCCTATCATCAAGGGACTGCACTCCGAACGAGAGGCGGTTTACTCCCGCGTTTTTAAGCGTGAGAAGCGTGCTGTCGGTGACGGTTTCGGGGTTGCACTCGAAGGTGATTTCCGCGTCCTGCGTATGGGGGGCGGCGTGGAGAACTTCTTCTGCTATTTCGGGGAAAAGAGAGGGTGTTCCTCCCCCGAAATAGACGGTATCGAAAAGCTCCGGATAACGGGAGAGATTACGCAGAACGGCGGAGGTGTAGTCCGCCGTTCTCGTTATTTTTCCCGAATAGAAGTCGCAATAGGGGCATTTCTGCACGCAGAAAGGGACGTGGACATATAGTCCTATTGGCTTACTCATCATCGAGTTTAAGCACCGCCATAAACGCCTCCTGCGGCACTTCTACAGTACCGAAGCGACGCATACGCTTCTTACCCTCTTTCTGCTTTTCAAGCAGTTTCTTCTTACGAGTAATATCGCCGCCGTAGCACTTGGCAAGAACGTCCTTGCGGAGTGCTTTAATCGTTTCGCGGGCGATTATCTTTCCGCCGACACACGCCTGAATCGGAATCTCAAACAATTGCCGCGGGATATGCTCCTTGAGCTTCTCCGCCATCTTACGGGCACGATTGTAGGCACTGTCTGCGTGGACAATAAACGACAGTGCGTCAATCACTTCGCCGTTAAGCATAATATCCAGCTTAACAAGCTTGGACGGAGCGAAGCCCATCATCTCGTAATCGTAGCTTGCGTAACCGCGGGTGCGGGATTTGAGTGCATCGAAGAAGTCGTAAACTATCTCGTTGAGCGGAAGCTCGTAATGGAGGTCTACACGTTTTTCATCGATATACTTCATATCTTTGTAGATGCCACGGCGGTTCTGGCAAAGCTCCATAACCCCTCCCACGTAATCGGAGGGAGCGTAGATATGGGCGTTTACCATCGGCTCGTAACTCTGGGCGATAAGGGTGGTGTCGGGGTAGTTGCTGGGGTTATCAATCATTCGGACAGTGCCGTCGGTCATAAGGGTCAGTTGTTTCAATTATTTTCTCAATTTCTA